>CAZBMI010000008.1:0-16362 GCA_964492885.1 uncultured Planctomycetia bacterium
CAGGAGAAGTCTTGGGAGAGCCTTGCCCGGACAGGGCATAGAGCCTCTCTGAAATAACGGAGTTTAATGCAACTTTAAGCTTCTCAGGCTCGTCCAGCCCGGCTTCCTTTTGCATCATCTTTTTGTCAGTCGCAGTAGTCTTGAACCTGAGCTTGCCGCTATCTAAAACCTCGCAGGATATTTCGAGCTCATCAAGAATCTTACACCTTAACCTCTCTGCAAGCTCCTCTGGTGTTTTCGCGTATATAGTAACGGGTTTACCCCATACCTCAAAGTCTATATCAACCCTGTAAGCTATGTTTCCCTTGCGCTCCATGACCGCAAGCTCCATTGCCGTAAATAACCTGTTATCTATGCTAGCATCAGTCTTTCCTGTCTCAATTACAAAAAACGCCTTATTTCTGTATCTCGGGGAAATATCTTTGCGGAGCAGGTCAAGACAAACAAGCCCTATTGCCGAAAGCAGTTTATACTCCCTGATGCCGCTCTCAATATTCTGTTGAAACATCTTCACAAGGACATCTCCGTACTCAGAGGCAATTGCGTTATCAAACAGGCAGACATGGGCAAGGCCTACTGCCGCAACCAGGCTCTTATGGTTGTCTATGCTCTGAAAACTTTCAAGCAGGGCAGAGGTAATTTCCTGCTTGTGTTTCTGAAAAGGCTCCTCATAAATATTGGCAAAAATAGCCAATTGCATTGCGGATAAGAGCCTCAACTCATTGTCATTGCTTCTTATGTCCGCTCTAAGACTATTTAACATTATTCGATACTCATTGCCGCCCATATACAACGGCGCGCTGGGAAGTCTCGTTATAGCTATGCCGTCTTTGCCTGAAGATGAAGACTTTAACGGAACTGCCGCTCCTGCCTGCTCAATAATTTTATCTATAATATAAATTATTGCCTGGTAATAAGCCTCTTGCGCCCTGTAGTAATCCATCCATAGTTCTTTATAAGCAGCATCTGTTTCAGCAGCAGCAAAGGCCGGAGCCAGAAAGAGCTTATCCATCTCCTCTTCAAGCCTTGCTATGTTCTTATCTGATGAAATCTTATCATTAAGATAAGGCGTACTAATTATCTTTTTACGTATCTTTGAAAGTTTTTCTGTCGCGCCGTTTCTGAAAGACGGCTCTATGCTCTTTAGACTGTTTATTAAAGGCATTATCTCGTTTTTCAACTCTATTAAGCCGTTAAGATTTATGTCTGCCTCATCGCCTGCTGAAGATGACTTGCCGGCACTATTTTTAAGGGGGTAAGCAGCAACAAAAGAAGCTAATATCTTTTCCAGCTCACCCTCTATTCCTAATCTTATGACAGCAGGCCTGGAAATCTCCTTTGACGAAAGCTCTATCCTGTTGCCTTTAAGAACCCTTGAGGATATACCCATATCCTTTAAAGGGCTGTTATCCAGAGCCAGCTTAATCTCTTTTGCCTTAGCATCCTCACTTACAAGCATGACTACCGGCCTGTCTGACCACGCGCAATCTATGCATATCTCTTTTGCAGGCAGGTATTTTTCAGCGATGAATATATACGTAACAGCCGCATACGTCCTTATAGCCGAATTTCTGTATTGCAAATCTTTTAATATATTGTTCAAAATATTAAATGCGTCGCTCATATAATATGAAAATACATCTTTACCCAGCATTTCAAGGCCCCTTATTGCCCGTATCCTGTTCATTGAATCAGGGCTCTTAAGCCCTTTGTCGCTACTCAATATGTTCTCTATCTCATTGAGATGAGACTTAGTAATATTCTCCCCATTAAAGAGATAAGCTAATTGCAGAGCAGCTTCAAAAGAGACGGATTTATCCTGACTGCGCAAGCCCCTGATACCGGTCAATTCAGATATCTGTTTATCTATTATTTCAAGAAGAGCCTTTTTAACCTCAAGCTTTCTTATTGTTACATTAACACCGGATGAAGATGATTTGCCTGGAGTAACATCCGGGCTGGTATTTGACCTGCTGCTTATAAGGCGCGTTGCCACTGCGGCACAGCTTCTTGCCCATGCCTTATCGCTCTTTAATCCGCTCTTTCCTTGCAAAATACCCATTATATCTTTCAGGTATGGAGCAAGCTCTTCGGTATCAATACCATAAAGGGCCCTTGCCGCACGCGTCTTTTTTAGTGTATTATCGCTTCTTAAGCCTTCTTTTCCGCATAATATTGCTATTGTCTTATCCATATAAGGCGCTGTCATATCCCTATCCAGCCCGGATAGTATAATAGCTGACTTTACCTGTCTTAATGCATTGGGACTGTTAATGCCGTTTGCACTCACAAGAAAATCGAGTATATCCTGTGAATATCGTTTTACTATCTCTCTGTCAATACTTGAAAGGGCCTCTATGGCATATCTCTTTACTAAGTCTATATTGTTTTTCAGCCCGCGCTCACCTGTCAAGAGAGAAACGATATCATCGATATTTATGTACTCTTTAAAATGCGTTCTGCCTAATATGTACAGGGCCTCTGC
Organism: uncultured Planctomycetia bacterium; assembly: GCA_964492885.1. Lineage (GTDB taxonomy): Bacteria > Omnitrophota > Gorgyraeia > JABMRG01 > JABMRG01 > CAZBMI01. The sequence continues at coordinate 2,486 of CAZBMI010000008.1, forward strand.
CGCGTATCTCATTCTTACCGGGTCAGGGCTGTTTATGGCCTCTCTTAAAAAGCTTATAAGCTCTTCGGCATCTACATAACGAAGAAGAACATCTTTTCCAAATCTTGAGGCAAGTTTAGAAAGCGTCAAGCCTGCCCTGAGCCTGAGCCATAAATCCTGGTTTTTAAAGCCCTTCTTTCCTGATAAAACCTTCATAATCTCATCCAGGTGCGGCTCTATGTTGTTGTCCTGAAAATCCAGCAGTATTTCCGCTGATTCCATTGCCCTAAAGGCGTTATCACTGTAAAGACCCCTGTTTCGCATCAATCTATCTAGTATCAAGTCTGCGCCATCAACTGTAAGCCCATCAACATTTATGTTTATGCCTGATGATGAGGCTTTACTATCCATGTTTTGAGACAGCGCGGATTTCAGGAATATTGTCAAGGCAAACCTTATGTCAAATGCCTGTTCTATATCAACGACAGATTCTTCACCCTCGTTAACTGCTGGTGAAGAAAGCCCTATAAAGCCTTCCGCAATGAGTCTGCTTTCTATGCCCAATTCCTTTAATAGACTCTTATTAAGGGCTTCTACCATCTCATGCGCATCCTTAGCAAGTATTACAACCGGTTCATCAAGGCCGGAGTGTCTGATAATAATTCTGTAAAGCGCCTCTTCCTTCTGGCTAATCGCGGCCATGCCTATAAATGCCATAAGCTTTTCATACTGGTCGCCGTTCCTGCTCATATCCGTTAAATTATCCAATATTGCGTCTTCATAATCAGGCAGGAATTCACTGTCTATCATCCTGAAGCCTGCCAGGGCAACCGATGCCATCAATTTGTTATCTGAATGTCCGCTGTCTAAGTCATCCTTAAGCTCTTCAATGATTTCCATTCTGTAATCATTAAGTGCCTGCTCATCCATCTCACCCAGAAGGGCCAGGCCAATTACAGCCAAAGCGCTGCAATAGGGGTTGTAATGGCTCCTGTTTTGCTCTAAAACCGGGAGAACCATATCCTTGTAATCATCAAGCGCCTTATTGTAAATACCGGTTATTATTGCAATGCCCGACGATAAAAATAGCTTATTGGCAGAATCTCCGTTTTCATCCAGGAATAATTCATCTTGAGAGTCTTTATTTTTACCGCTGCCTTTTAAGTTGTTGCTAAAAAAATTATAAATCGCTTCTTTATGTTTGTCTGATAACCCCTTGTCAGCCTGGCTTAGAAACAGCATTTTCAAGGCAGTCAAAAATCTGTTATACACAAAAGGACTGGAAAGTCCCTCTTCATGTACATAGAGCATAGACGCCTGTTCATCATAATTTTTAAGATGTGAAAATATCTCAGGTACCTTGTGGGCCAGAACGCTGACTGTTCCGGTAGATGAGCTCTTGTTAAAATCCGCCTGTTCCGGTACAAGCGGCTCTCTTGCTGCCTTAAGATTGTATGCTAACTCACTGCTGACATGCAGTGCTGTGGATTCTGCGCGCAAGGTATTACTGGAAAGAGTCCGGGCAAACGAACTTGAATCTAAAAGAAAAACAGCAATTACTGTTATTGATATTAACTTATTGAGTGCGCGGGCCCTTTCTGTAAAATTCATATAATCTCCTTACTATTTAAATCTTTTTAATTAGTATTATAAAGTTATGTAAAAAGTATAACATATAAACGCGTGTATGTCAAAAATTTTACGCTAAAATATTAAATTTTTATAATGCTTTTTTTTAAGCAGCTATAAACGCCTGCAGGGATATCTTCTGAAGGGTATCAAAGTAATCCTTATCCACAGGCTCTGCCTTTGGAAGGAGCAGTATAAACCTGCCTGACGGCTTAGTAAAATCGTAAAGCATCCTGCTGCTTAAGAGCTCCTGCGTAAGCTTCTGATAAAACAGTTTAAGTTCTTCCTCAACATCAGGGCTTTTTGTGATAGTAAAAAGTATCAGGCCTTTTGCAAACACCACCGCGGACATAATCTGCGTAAAATCGTCTTCGCAGTCTATTGCTTTCGGCTGCAGGCTGAGATAGCGGGCATCTTCCGCTCCCTCTAAATCTATGCGCGAACCCGATATTATGACCATGTGCTCGGTTCTATCTTCCGCGGGCCTGAAATCATTAGACAATACTATATTAACTCCCAAGCGCCTGCTCAGTTCTTCGCGGTAAGGGCTTGGCCTGGAAAGAAGCCTCAATAACATGCCCTGGTCTTGCGGCACATCATTCTCGTTTAGTATAATGGTTGCCAAAAACTCCTGAGTACCTGCCGTGTAAGAGGCAGGCCTTATATTTTTGAATTTATCAGCCATAATTTTATCAAAACCTTCTGATGCTGACGCGGCGTTTTTTGAGCCGTTAAGAATCCAGCGTATCTCATTAATCAGCACCTTGAAACTGAATGCCATAGAATCAGCGTTAACGGAAGAATAACAGCGTTTTTCAAAATTGGATTTTATTCCTTGTATTTCATCTTCAAATTTTTTAAGGGCATACCGATTTGCCTCCTGAGGCGCTGTATCCAAAAACCTATCTACGGCCCTGTGAAGATTATCAACAAGCCTGCTTATCATGCCTGATGAAGAGGCCTTATCCATGGAAACGCTATCATCATAGGGGCCGGCCTTATGCATTATTCTTACGGCATTATTGTAATATTCCTCGTTGACATAATAATAGTTTCTCCAAAAATCAGCGTTATTTTCCAGCGCAATGCCCAGATATTCTTTGTCCATATCCTCTTTTCTCTGCCTTATCCGCTCCGGGAGATATTTTTTCAGATAAGGCGCTATAACCTCTTTGTCTAATTCAGACAAGGCGCCTGCGGCAAATACCTTGGTCCATAAATCCCTGCTTTTTAACTGCTCAAGCAGCTTTTCTACAGCCTCTTTTACGGTATCAGGGTTCAGCTTACCCAAATCATCAAAAGCGCCTGTTGAAGATATTATATCAACGCTTCTGCCTGTCTTGATATAGAGCATATACCTGATAGCATTTTCCAGTGCCCTCTTTAGCGCGCTCTCAGACTCTGCGCTGGCGATAAAACGTACTGCGTTATCTTTGCAATAAAATTCCATAACCCCCTGGCTGTTGATATCGCAGACAACGCCTGAGTTGCCGAAGATATGCCTATTTAGCATATCCTTGAGCTCCTGCACATGCCTTGCTGATATCATAACAGGCTCCGCAAGGCCCCTATAATGCGCGACAACAGTAAGAGCCGGCGCGTACTTCTTATCAAGCATGCGCAATACCGCTTCCATGTGAGCGTCTGCCCATGGATCAGGGCTTTTAAGGGCCCTGTCTCCTGTCAGGTTGATTATTATCCTGCTTAAATAATCGGATATTACCTCTTCATCAAACAGATACAGGGCATCTATTATCTCTGCTTTTGTTAATAGGCTCAATCCCCTCAGGCATAACCACCTTCCGCCTGTCAGGGCCGGTATTATCTCATCGGCATAGGCCAGGGCAGTATCTTTATCAAAACCTGCCAGCGCAACAGCTGATCTGATTCTTGTTAATGGGTCAGGATTTTTTAAGGCCTCGGGCCCTGTTAAAAAGGTTACTACCTCGCCTAAGTCAATATAGCCTTCGACAATATCTTTGTCAAACTCTGACATCGCCCTGGCTGCCTCAATCCTTATAAGATTATTACTGTTCTTAAAGCCATCGCGGCCTGTCAAAAGAGGCATTATAATGTCAATATACGCAACAAGCGCCTCTTTATCATATCTGGAGAGCAGCCTTGCCGCATATATCTTTACAAGCGGCGTTGCATTGCTTAAACCGTCCATACCCGCAAAATCATGCAAGAGTTTTTTATCAACAGCTGCAAAACGATTAAATACGTCCTTATCAAGCCTTATTAACGCCTCCTGCGCTTCTATCTTTTTAATCGGACTTGTGTTTTTAATGCCATAATAACCCGTCAATATGCCTATGATATCTTCTGCATAAGCATTAATAAGCTCCTTGTCAAACATTGATAATGTAATCGCGGCTCTTAATGACGTCTCGGGATCCTGGGATTTCAGCCCATGGGCGCCCGTTAAAAAATCTATTGCTGACCGCGGGCCAGAACTGTCCGTATTAAACCTGTTTACTCTTACCGAAACGCCTGATGAAGATGGCTTTACGGACTCATCAGATAAAAACCTCTTAAGCGCGATAAACCCTGTAAGGGCCTTGTCGAGCTGGTCTTTTTGGCTTATATCCACTTTTCTTACAATGGACGCGGCCTGATCAACATAAGCGGAAAATATTATCTCTGCGGCAGAAGACGGCTGCGTCTTTATGCCCATCTCTTCAAGAAGGGGTTTTAGCTTATCTGAGATTTCAAAGGCATCTTTTGCATATACGCTGACAGACTTGTCAAGACCCGTATAAGCTATCTTTATCTTATAAAGATTAGTTTTCTTGGTTAAGACGTATAATGCTGCTGTTGAAAATCCTATATCCATGTCATAACTGTTCTCTATGCCGTGCGGGCCTGCGAAATAAGCTATTGCATCCGCCAGAACCTGCTCAGTCACCCTGTCTTCTGAAAGCATAGAAAGCGCTAATGTTGAGAATGCCCGCTCCCTGGAATCCCTGCTTTTTATGCCCTCCCGGCCTTCAAAAAATTCTATCGCTTTTTCTGAAGTATCCCCCGTGATGTTGTCTTTGCCTATCATGCCTAATATCATCACGGAAAATGACTTTTTCCAGCGGTCATTACTTTTTATGGCAAGTGGGCCAATAAGGTAGTCTATTACCTTAGCCAATGCATCTTCATCAATCTTATCCTTATCGAGAATAGATAGCGCCGCAACGGAAAACGCCCTGATAAAAAGGGTATTACTCTCCATGCTTTCGTTACTTTTACCTTCAAAAAAAGTTATTGCCTCAAGCAGAGTTTCTTCAGGCACTTTACCCTTATCAAGAATACGCAAGGCTAATACTGAAAATGCCCTTTTCCAGGCATAGCTGCTATTTATACCATCAGAACCGTTAAGAAAAGATATAATATCACTCAATCCGGATTCGGATATATTACCCCTGCCAAATACAGATAAAACCAATATGGAGAATGCCATATCCGGTTGAGTTTTGTTTCTTATGCCTCTTGGTCCCGCGAAGAGGGATACAGCATCGCCTGTATTTGCATTATAATCTAAATCAATCTTAGGTATAGAGCTGACTTTTATATCAATGCCTGTTGAAGATGCCTTTATAATAGGAGATATATCTTTCGCCGCAAACTCTCTAACAAGAGGCTGTATATTAACCGGCGGGTTCTCGTAAGCCGAAAAAGGCATATTGGAGGCCTTAAGCGTGGCTTCTATGTCTGCTGAAACTCTCAAGGCTGCTGCCTCTGCTCTTAAAGTATGCGTTGCCGCGGGTTGGGCAAAGGATACGGAATTAAATGTGAATAAAATTGATATAAACAACGATAAAGTCTTTTTTAATAAAGAAGTTGCGCGGGTCATAATATCTCCTCTGTCAGAATACATATATGATTCTGGTCGTTTTATACTTTATATATTTTATTAAAAAGTTATTTATAAGATTTTATCACGTTTGTAGATTTTTGTCAAAATCTTTATTTCATTATGCGGGTTTATTTCTTGGAAAGGATAACTTCTTTTTGATGGAACTTCTGGCTCTCTATTGACGATAATGAACCTTTAAGTGAGCCCAGTATCTGGCGGTAGTCTTCAGAAGCGCTTGTTAACAGGGAACGCGCCCTCTCTACCCTGTTCTCCAGTATCTCACCCATCTGTTCTATGTTCCTCTTTATGTCAATAAGGTAATGGGAAAGATTCTCCATATCAATTGATGAAGAATACTGTAAATGCAGGCTGAAGAACATCAACAGATACGGCAAGAGCATGCTGTATGAAACAAGTATCACATTTTTAGAGTAAGCGGTTATATGAGCATCCCTGCAGAATGAATACATCGAATCCGGTATGGCGCCTATTGCCCAGGGTGTTGTTGTGTTTGGATCCAGGTATTGGCTTATTTCGGATACTCTCTTTGCAACCTCTTTCTGAACTTTGTGCATGAGTTTTTCCAGCTCTGCGGGGTCTTCCTCGCTTGAAACAGATTCCAGTAAATCGGTTGACGGCCATTTCGAATCTATGGGCATGACCTTTTTATTAGACAGCACAAGCCCGAATTCCACCTCTTTTCCTTTTACCTTGAAATTCGTCTCTATCATATCCGGCGGAAATATGCTCAATGCCTCTCTTAAGATATTCTCTCCTGCTATGCCTTTCTGTTTTGAGCCTGCTATTATGCTTTCAAGGCGTTTTAAGGACTGAAAATTCTCAGCCTCTCTCTTCTGCGACTGCTCATGCTGCTGCCTTATGTTCTCAACCGAACGTAAAGTAATCTCGAGATTATGCCGTATCGCATCAGCCGTCTTTGAGTCGCTGTTTACAGAATCCTTAAGTTCCTGGACAACCTGCTGGTTCAGCTTCTGGTTATTTTCAATAGTAGCTGCCAATGACTTAAGCGCGCCCATGTCAGAAACAAGGCTTAAGCCCTCTCTTGAAAAGATGTCTTTCTTTGTTTTTGAAAACATAAATATCATAATACCCATCATTATTATGATTAATAGAAACAGCGCTGATATTATTATTAAAATAATGGTGCTCATGAGTGATTCTTATCTTTCTTTGACAGCTCCAGGTACTTCACGCGCAGCGTATAGAGCATCTCATCAATAAGTTTTGCCTCTTCCGGGCTTAAGTTGTTCTGTGTCTTTTTCTTCAGCATATCAAGAGTATCGATGAAATACGCTGCCTGGCTTAGGTTCTGCTCTTTTTTATTATCAACAGGATTCGGCACCTCGCCTAACGATACCAGCGCCTGCATGCTTAAATTGGTAATAAACAGGGAAAAATCCCCTGCCGCGTCCTTGAGCGTCCGGCCCATACCTTTCTCATCCTGTTCCCGGTCTCTTATATTTTGTTTTTCATCTGCCATGTTCTTATTATACCTCAAACGTTATGCTCTTCCAATAATAAAAATACCATATGCTATTGCCTTATAATATACCCTGCTTCTTCATTTTGGCTTTTATCTCAGGCATTAAGCGGGAAGCGGTGTCTTCACCCGCCTTTATTATCACCTCTGCCTTGTCAAATGCCATTTGGTCAATATCCTCACCAAGCGGCACTTCAATAAGTATATCCGAACTCCTGCTTTCATGCCTGTTAAGCTCGCTTCCTATTATCTGTATCGACTGAAACAGAACCTGGAATATATTTGTCACCCTGTCTTTTTTTACGCAATAGCCCACATCAACAGCTATTATAAAATCAGCCCCCATGCCCCTGGCTACCTCCGTAGGCACTGTGCTTCTTAAGCCCCCGTCTACAAGCAGCCTGTTGTCTATGCGCGCGGGAATAAATATTCCCGGGATTGAACAGCTTGCCCGTATGGACCTTGCCAGGTTTCCGGAAGTAATAACAACTTCTTCTCCGTTCTCAATATCAGTCGCTACAACAGCAAGTGGAACCTTGATATCCTTAAACTCTTTATACTCGATAGTCCTTTCTATTATCCTCTCCAGGTTCCTGCCTTCTAAAAAACCTGTCTTTGATAACGCGAAATCCGCGAGGTCTTTCCATGAAGTCGCAAGCGCTATCTCCTCAAAAGCCTTTAATGACGCGCCCAGCGCGTAAACCGCGCCTGCGATAGAGCCTATGCTCGTACCGACTACCATATCAATAGGTATCTTCGAGCGCTTTAATACCTTCAGTACTCCTATATGAGCTATGCCTCTGGCGGCCCCGCCTCCCAGTACGAGAGCAGTGCGTTTTTTTATAGGTTTTCTCATTTTACTACTATTCCCGCGTAACCTACAACCTGGTCATAATCTCCGGTAATATCACCGCTGGTTGAGTATGTTACAAGTTTCGCAGAGGCCGCCCCAAGGGCCTTTACGGCAGAAAGCATAATCACTGCGGGAACGTACCCGCACATTGTTATATCATGGCTTTGCACGCTATCAAAGAGCGCTTTCTCATCAAGCCGCAATATATCACCAATAGCTATCTTATCTTTTCTCTCAGCATTCTGCCGTGATTCATAATGCGTCATATCACTGCTTGCGATAATAAGTATATCTTTTTTAGCGCTTTTTATAGTATCTGCTATATTCCCGGCAACCTCCAAAGACCGCTCTATATCCGCAACGCCCGCGACAATGGGCACTATTTTTATATCATTTTTAAAATATTGGAGTATCGGAACCTGCACCTCAAGAGAATGTTCACCAAGGTGGGCTGTCGCATCCTTCTGAATCAGTTTTGAGCGTTTTAACAGGTCACCGCAAAACTCTTTATCAACACGCGCTTCCCCTAAAGGCGTTCTCCAGCTTCCTTCCGCATACAGGGCAAAGGCTTTTCCGAAACCCGTATGATTTGGCCCCAGTATAATAACCGTATCTGTTATATTAACAGATGAAAAAGTCTTGCAAGCCGCCTCTCCTGAAAAAGGATATCCTGCGTGAGGTGACACAATACCAAAGGCCTTTTCAGGATGGGCTCCCCTGTCAATCATTTGGCCTATCTGGTTTTTCAGCTCATCCCTATCTCCTGGATAAAACCTTCCTGCGACAATCGGCTCTCGTATCATGCTTAATCCTTGTAACTTGCGCCTTGTGCGCTGATCTCTTTCTTCTCAGGCAGTGTCACAGAGACAACACAGGAATTGGGAGTAAAATACCTATTGGATACCTGTGTAACAGTCTCTCTGCTTATCTTACCTATCGTCTCAGGATAGAGCATATAATAGTCATATCCAAGGCCATAAAGTTCATCCAGCGCTACCTTAAAGGCAAATGCCCCTGCTGTCTGAAGCCCTATCTGATACTGGGCTATAAGGCTCTTCTTGGCCGAGTCTATCTCTTCTTCAGTAAGCCCGCCGCTGTTTACCTGGGCTATCTGCCTGAATATCTCGGCTGTAACGTATTCAGTATTTTCCGGAGCAGTGGCCGCGTAAAATATAAAAGACCCTGCGCCCAGGCCTGACATACCGAATGTGCCCAATGTATATGCCATGCCTTCTTCATCTCTTATATTCCTGTATAACCTGCCGCCTGAGCCTGAATATACAGACGATAATATCTGCAAAGGATACCTGTCAGGCGAGGTAATGCCCGCGCTCTTAAAACCGGCCATAACAACAGCCTGGCTCTTGTCAATCCTCTGCTCTACGTCAATACGACTTTCAGGCGCGGGAAAATCTATGTTCTTTTCTGGTAAAGGCCTCTTGCGTTTTAGGCCTTTAAGTTTAGCGTTCGCGAAATGAAAAATCCTGCTGCTGTCAACGTCACCGCATATGGCTATAACGGCATTGAACCCTACGCAATAATTCCTGTAGTAATTTATAATATCCCTGCGCTCTATATTCAATATAGACTCTTTTGTGCCTTCGGGCCTCATTCCGTAAGGCGTGAGCGCAAACAGTCTTTTATCGAGGTTGTTCTTTGTAACGGTAAAGACATCGTAATCCATAAGCTCTATCTGCGCGAGTACATCTTCTTTTAATATACGCAGCTTATCCTTTGGAAACGCCGGCCTGGTCAGTATATCCGCTATAATCTCAATACCCCTTCTTATGTCTTTGCTCATGATATCAAGTGATATGCCAAAACTGTTGTTGCCGCTGTATGCCGAAAGGGAGCCGCCCATTGACTCCACCGCAGAGAAGAGCTCTTCCTCGCTGCGCCCGCCTGTGCCTTTAGTCAGCATCTGCGCGGTAAGATTGGATATACCATTATTCTCCATGCTCTCCGTGCGCAGGCCTCCCCTGAAACATACCCGTATAGAGGCGAGAGGCAGGGTCTTATCTTCTGAGACAAGCATCCTGATTCCGTTTCTTAAAACCTTCTTCTTTACCCTGCGGCTTGCATGGGGTTTTATATTAGTATCATTGCTCTCCCGGTCAGCCGGCTGAGAAGGGATAAGCAGCGCCATTGTCATATTTTCTTTGTTAAGATATTTTCTTGCCACATAGCTTATATCATCAGAAGTTACTGAACGCACACCTTTTACATAGCATGATGAAAAGTCCATATCGCCCGTAAGGAGCTGGCTCGTGCCTAAATCATTTACCTGGGACTCCTGCGTCTGCCTGCTGAATATATAAGAGCTTATCACCTGATTCCTGGCTTTCTCAAGCTCCCTCTTTTTAGGCGGAGACTTTTTTATGTTGTCTATTATCCTGAATATCCCGTCAAGCAGCTCCTCCTGTTTTCCGGGTTCAAAAGTAGCGCCTATTATAAACATGCCCGCGAGAAAAGGCGTATAATTATACGAGCTGATATTATAGGCGAGATTCTGCCTGTTATGCAAATTCTGATACAATACAGAAGAAGTACCCTCGCCCAGGAGAATAGCGAGTGTATCAAGCGCGTATAAGTCGCTGTCAGAGAGACCGACTGAATGAAATCCCAAAAGCATAGAGGATTTGGATGTCGCGTATTTTATCTGTGCCTTGCGCATAGTAAGCTGAGGCGGCTCCTCAGGCACCATTACTGTTGTAAGGTTTTTACGCGGAAGTCTTCCAAAAGTCTTTTCGATATCCCCCTTTACCTTGGAGATGCTCATATCTCCTACTATAACCAGAACCATATTATCGGGGATATAGAACCTGTTATAATAGGTATTTAAATCATCCCCGGTAATGTTATCAAATATCTCTTCATAACCTATAATAGGGTTCTTATATGGATGCAGTATATAAGCATTCTGCCATAACTGCCTGGACAGATACTGCCGAGGGTTGTCCTGTATAAGACGCATCTCTCTTTTTATAACATTCTTTTCTCTTGCCAGCTCTTTTTCGTCAAACTTAGGGCTTGATACAATATCATAAAATATCCCTAAAAGAGGGGTTATGTTGTCGCGAGGCGCCTGCATGCTGAAAGCGGTGTAATCAAAAGTAGTATGCGCGTTTATATCAGCGCCGAATGCCTTAATCTCTTTTTCCAGCTGTTGTGAACCGCGCGTATCGGTACCTTTGAATATCATATGCTCAATAAGGTGGGTAATACCCGAGCCTGCATACTCGTTTTCTGTGGATGAGCCTGCGCGGACAAAAACAGCCGCGGAGAAAGTAGGCGTGCGAAAATCCTGTTTCAGTATTACGGTAAGTCCGTTATCCAGCTTGTATTTAAGCGCGTTGCTCTCTATAAGCTCCGGCTGCTCCTGAGCGTAAGAACAGGAAACAAAAAGGGCTATTATTATAAGCGCTGTCTGCAGCGCTTTCATAACAGCCCTCTGACTGGAAAAAAGCTTGTTTTTCAAAACTTTCTCTTCTTCTTTCGTGCTTCTCTTATCTTGCGGCGTTTCTTGACACTGGGTTTTTCGTAATGCTTGCGAGCCTTTACCTGCCTCAAGGTACCCTCCCGCTCTATCTTCTTCTTGAACCTGCGAAGGGCCTTCTCAAGAGGCTCGTTATCTTTGATGTTTATCTTCGGCACTATATAATTCACCTCCTACACTTAATATTAGAATAATAATTATAGCACAAATACCCATATTGTCAAACAGGAAAACAGAAAACGCATCAGTCCTTTCTTAAAAATACTGGCATTAAATGTTACATCAGGCTTTGGCGTGATTTTCGCAGGGACATTCGCAACCATCAGCCTTGGGTTAACCTTCGCAAAAGCGGACAAAATCCCCACCGTGGATTTTTTCGCTCCGTGTTTTTGTTCGCTCTCCCCAAAAGGCTAACACGGGCGAACCATGGCCGCTCGCAAAAACAAGGTTTTGCTCTGGTTGCCCCAAGGCTGATAGTTAAGTCGTAATATCACCCTTTGGGGCAATTTGAAGCAGGACTTTCTTTTTTGCGAATGGCAAGGTTTTTCCATATTGCTAAACAGTATAAATAAGCAGAAAAGCAGAGTGAGCAAGCCTCGCTGGGGCTTGCGAACGTTCCTGCGAAAATTTCCACAAAGGGTGTAAAACGATTCGCTTATTAAACAGCTCACTAAGCTCTATTTTTCGAAGGAGATGGTAAGGTACAGGGTAAGCTCCTGCTCTTTCATGGATTTGTGGAATGCCGGAAAAGGCGCTGAGCTTTTTATACTTGCCAGTGCGTGTTTTTGCAATATGGGGTTGGGCGTGGATTTATCTGTTTTGAGAGCAGCTCTCAGCAGAATGCCGTTTCTTGCGAGCACAAAAACAAGCCTTACCGTACCTTCCATAGCATAGTAAGGCTTGCTGGCATTGGCTCTTTTATATATCTTTGATCTTACGGCATTATAATAATTAAGATAAACAGGCTCAGAGGATAAGTCCTTATCACGGTGTGATATCAACACCTGCGTATTTTCAGGTGTTTGTTCGGCAGGATGCTCTATCAATACCTCTTCTTTTCCTGCTCCTGCAACCTTCAACTCGAGTCTTTCATGAACATCCTGTTTTACAGCCGGCTCTGCGAGCTGTTTTTTTTGAGCCTTAACCGCGGGCTGTTTCCGGGGCTTTGGCAGAGGACGCCTCTTTGTCTGCTTCCTGGCTATAAGCTCTGAGTCTATAGGCGCCTTCCTGGACGGACAATACGTAACATCAAGAGGCTTTTGCGGTTTTGCTTTTGCGAAATCGCGCAGTTTCGGCAGGCCGGTAACCAAAAGAGCATGAAAGAGCATGGAAACAATAAGGGCGTTTATAAATATTCTGTCTTTAAGCATCTTGCTTTGTATTATAATACCGTAAGCCAATCCCTGTCAAGCAGATGGGTTTCTGGTTTTAGAACTCAAGGCTGGCGCCTACTATATAATTCCTTTCAGGAGAAGGATAGTAATTCTTTGTATCATATATACTGCTCCTAACATTGTATTCGGAATATTTTCTGTCAAGAAGGTTATTGACCTTTGCAAAGAGGTTGATATCTTTATATTTAAACGCGCATCCTGTATTTACCGTAAAGTAACCCTTAGCAAAATCTTTTCTGTTTTCCTGGTCGCTTATAAAACGGCTCTTTCCCGTATACCTGCAGTTTATATCAAAGAGAAAATAACCTAGCTTCAAATCGGCCCCTGCGCCAAAATTGTGCGTAGGCACTGCCGGGATTTCATTATTCGAAAAATCATCACCTTTAAATTTCGCTATTGTGAACGTATAGTTGGAATACATATCAAGAAGTTTTACGGGGCTGATCTTTAACTGCGCCTCAATTCCTTTTCTGTTGGTATCATCATCGTAATTCCTGTTGCAATAAAGGTATGGGTCATAATAAATCTCATTTTTTATATCCATCCAAAAACCGTTTATGTCAAGTTTCGCAGTATCCTTATAAATAAGATTCAGGCCTACGTCATAACCATAACTTTTCTGCGCCCCAAGCTCTCTATTGATAATGCGTCCTGCCGGCCATGTGGACCAGTCATACAGTAAAAATTCATCAGTTGCTGGCAAACGAAAACTTTTGTTAAAATTCGCATAAATCTTATTAGAGTCCATAAATATATAGGATATTCCAGCCTCAACCGCATTGGCATCTATGTGCCTTTTATCATCAACGTCAGTATACCAACCCTGGTTGTCAGAATAGTCAAAATCATAAACAGCATTTTCGTATCTGTAGCCACCATCTAGAAAGACATTATCGAGAGGTTCCAATTCAGCCTTTGCGTAATATCCCCTGGATTTCTTATCTATGTCAGTTGTTCCGTTTAGAATACCGGTAACCCTTGCGTAATCATTATTCTCATTATCATCCTTGTAAAAATCGAAGCCTGCTATAAACTTATATCCTTTCTTAAATTCATACAATATCCTTGGCGTTGCGCTTAAAGTCTTTATTTCATTCTTACCAGTATCTGTGCCTGATGTGCCCCAGTCATTAACAGTACTTCTACTTCTAAATCCAAAACCGCTCATTAAAACTACT
>CAZBMI010000009.1:0-16113 GCA_964492885.1 uncultured Planctomycetia bacterium
ATATTCTGTCTAAGTAATCCTTGCCAAAGACCCTTTACATAGCTGTTGTAAGCGGTACATAGACAACATCATCCCTGTCCCTAAAACCCCCTGAACCCTTTTCAGGGGCAATGCCTATAACACGGAAATTAATGCGGTTAATCTTTATGGTCTCTCCTAGGGGATTGTTGCTGCCAAAGAGTTTATCCACCACTGTATAGCCTAAGACAACTACCTTATCGCGTTTTTTAATCTCACTCTTTGTAAGCCATCTGCCTATCTCAGGCGTGGTAGCGCGCATATCCGCGTAGTCATAGCCAACACCTTCTACATTTGTGCTCCAATTTTCGTTCATATAAACAAGCTGTCCACTTCCGCTTACCTGGCCGCTTACCTTATCAACCAGCGGCTCTAAGCCCCTTATAGCGTCAACGTCATTGACAGTAAAGCGCGTGACAGAGCCTGCGCCCCTTGCAACCCCTCTTACCTTGGCTGAGCCTCCGCGTATTGAGAGAAGGTTTGAACCTAATGTCTTAAGCCTCTCCTGCATGGATATTTTTGCGCCTTCTCCAAGGGCAAGCATCGCGATAACAGCCGCCACTCCGAATAGTATACCGAGCATTGAAAGAAAAGAGCGCACCTTATTTGATATAATAGCCCTGTATGACTGCCGGACATGCCCTGATAGTTCCGTGATATCGAAATATGAATGAGGCCTCTCTTTCAGTATCCTCTCTACCGCCTTTTTATCTTCTTCTTTAGCCTCATGCCCTGTCTTTGCTTCATCAGAGATAACCTCTCCGTCACGCATGGTGATGATTCTTTTCGCGTGCCGGGCAACCTCCTGGTCATGGGTAACGAGTATAATAGTCTTTCCCGCGTCATTTAAGTGACGGAATATCTTTATAATCTCTTCTTCGCTCTTTGTATCAAGGTTTCCCGTTGGTTCATCAGCAAGTATTACCAGGGGCTCGTTTACCAAAGCCCGCGCAATGGCTACTCTCTGCTGTTCTCCGCCTGAAAGTTCGCTGGGCAGATGAGTTACTCTCTTTGACAAGCCCACTGAATCAAGCTTTTTAATAACATTGTCTATGCCTGCGTCTTCTCCTGAATATATAAGCGGGAGCTCCACGTTTTCACGGGCACTGGTCCTTGACAGCAGATGGAACTGCTGGAATACAAAACCTATCAGTTTATTGCGCAGGCTCGCGAGAGAATCATCAGACAGGTTAGAGACTTCTTTGTTAAAAATCTTATACGAACCTGAATCAGGCCTGTCTAAAAGACCTAAAATGTGAAGAAACGTGGATTTACCTGAGCCTGAAGCTCCCATAATAGCTACAAACTCGCCCTGGTTTATCGTAAGAGATATATCCTTTACGGCAGAAACGGCTGTTGTGCCTTTGCCGTAAATTTTATTAAGATTATTAATCTCTATCATTTATTCTTTCTGTTTGGCATAAACGGGCTGCTGCCTACGCTCTTTCTTTTTGGAAGAGAAAAATTATTATTTACCAGCACCTTGTCATCCAGCGACAAGCCTGAGATAATCTCCACACTCTCTCCGTTATTTAAGCCTATTGTAATATCCCGCCTTACCGGCTTACCTGAGCCGTTGCGTATAAGAACAAAGATATCTCCGTTATCATAATGAATAGCTTCGGAAGGAACCGTAAGCGCTCTGTCGCTTGTACCTTCTATCGCTTCCACGCTTACGCTCATTCCTGAGCGCAGTATATCAGGGATATCCTCAGGCACTATATCTACCTCATAGATAGTGACATTGTTTACAACCTCTGATTCATAAGCAATATGGTCTACAACGCCCTTTATCCTGACATCAGGATAAGCATCAAGGGTTATAAGGCTCTCCTGCCCAACCTTCACCCTTCCTATGTCAGTCTCGTCAAACTGCGCGTTTATAATAAGCCTGTCTGATAACACCAGTACCGCCTCGGATGTTGTAACAGTCTGGCCGGGCACAACAGAACGGACTATGACTTCGCCTGTTATAGGGGATATAATAGGCGTCTTTTTGTAAACCTCTTCCCAGTATTTAAGCGTCTCTTCATCCTGTGACCTCGCAGCGTCAATAAGAGCGGCCCGCTCCGTAGAACTCATCCATGCCAGGATATCCCCTTTTTCTATCTTATCCCCTTCCTCAACCAGCATCTCCTCAATTCTACCGCTTATGGAAGGCTTAAGTTCGAGGCGGTTCTGGGGCTCTACAACACCCGTAGTTACAACTGTTATAAGGAGGTCTTTTTTAGAGGGGCTTACAAGGCTTTTGCCTTCTGATTCCTGCTCTGAGCCTTTATTTAAGAACCAGAAAACCGATACTGCTATGATAATTACTAAAATTAAAGTTATTTTACGCCTTTTCTTTATCATATTCCAATGTTCCTCCTATAGCCTGCACCCAATATGCCTCTGAAATAAGCATGTTGGCCCGGGCATCTAAATAAGCCTTCTCAGCAGCTACAAGGTTGTCCTCTATTATTATCCAGTCATCAAAGGTGCTTAAACCTGCTGTATATTCTGCCCTTGTTATTTTGGCTCGCTCTTTGGCTGCCTCTAAAAACTTACTCTTTACGGAAAGGAACCCTATTGAATCCTGGAGCTCTTTCCATGTCTCTTCCAGCGTAACCAGAACGCTCTCACGGCCTGAGCGCCGGTCAGCTTCTGCCTGACGCAGTTTGGATTCCGCCTTTTGGACTTCAGCTACACGGCTTGCGCCTTCGAACAGAGGCAGGGACGCTGAAACCCCGAATGACCATCCGTTGAGCTTTGGAGGCCAGTCGCTGAATGTCTTGTTCGCGGAACCGTTAAGATATACCTGCGGCAGGAAATCCGCTTCTGCTGAGTTTAAATCAAACCGCGCTGCCTCTTTTTTCATGACAAGTTCTTTTAAAAAAGGCGTTGTCTCCACAAGCTCCTCAAAATAGGGTTTTTCTTTGTAACTACCCGAGAGCTTAAACTCACCTTTTAATTTTATGCCTTTAAATTCTGAGAGGCCCATCTCGCTGTCAAGCTCTCTCTGGGCAAGAATTATATTTCTCTCTGCCTGGATAATCTCAAACCTCGCGTTGGCCAGGTCTGCCTCTGCTGTTAAGAGAGAACCTTTGTGTTCCCTTCCTGCTTCATATCGGAGCTTGACAAGCTCATAGTTCTGCTCTCTGCGCTCTTCTATCTTCCTCAAAAGAGGAATTAGTTTTTGCGCCCTTAAAAGGGCGGCAAAGGCGTTTCTTAAACTGAGCCTTATATCAGATGAGGTAACTGAATAAGCATACTGCTTAGACCGCAGGGTCTTTAGCGCGCTTGCTATTTCGTTTGATGTTTTAAAACCGTCAAATAGAAGCTGTTGTCCGCTTACGCCATATGTATATGAATTAGCGTACTTATTCTCATACCCGCCTGCCGAGGCCTTGCTCTCGGATTTTGTCCTGCTGCCTGAAAAGTCAGCGTCAATCCGCGGCAGCATACCGCTTGCCGTTATACTCTTATCAGCCATTGCCTGGTCAACCGCTTCCTCTGGCGTGATAAGATCAGGCTGTTTTTTCAAGGCCTGGCTTACACAATCTTCCCATGTAAAGGCCTCTTCTGCTGCTGAGGCCATGCGTGTATTCAGGCTGAAAAAGAATATAAAGATTAAAAATAAGTTTAATAATTTCATCATAGCTGTCCAAATTATGTCATTCTGAGCGAAGCCTTGTTACAAATTTATATGCAAAGCTAATATCAACATAATTTATAGCGGGGTGAAGCGAAGAATCTACCGAATTTAGATTCTTCGTGCTACGCACTCAGAATGACACACGCTTTGCGCCTTCAGAATGACAAAATTGAAATTGTATCTTAAAAATACATCTACCGATGATAGATGCTGTCCAATTTGGGCATGAATGTAATTTCATGTTATTTTAAGTCAGGATTTACAATATGAAATATTATAAGTATTTACCGGATTTATCACTCTTTAACCGGTATGTTTTTTAAGAAATTTTATAAGCCTGAACTTTATCTCAGGCCATTCTTTTCCAAACCAGAACAGGTGGCCGCAGCCGTCAAAATAATAACTCTCCGCGTTCGGCACGGTATCAGCCACAAACTCACCGTGTGACTTTTCAACATCCTTGTCCATCCTGCTTTGAGTGACTAAAACAGGGGCGCTGATATTTTCCAGTTTATAACGCGGCAGTTTATCAGCGAAGATTAACTCGTTATCCATCCCCGGCGCGCGAAGGGCAAGCGGCGCGGTCATATCAGCAAACTGCTTCATCTTCTTTATATTCTCCGGGTCCTTCATGACCTCAGACGCGATCTCTTTTAATTTATTCTTCTCATAAAGGCTTTCTTCCTGCAGATAGGTCATAAATACTGCCTCAGGCCATAGATGCGCGCACAGGGTCATAAGCCAGCTTAAAAGTTCCCTTGCGGATGCGTTAAGAAACAGCTTTCCCAATATTGAGTTTTTTGCTTCCTCAGAAGCGCGGTAATCATGGCTTACCGCATCCTGCATAACAAGGCAGGCTGTCCTGCCAGGATGCCTTAACGCAAACTGCAATGCGGCAGGCCCGCCCAAGGAGATACCTGCTATTGCTACTGTCTTTTTTACGCCAAGGGCGTCTAAAACAGCGGCAAACATATCCGCGTGCTCCTCAAATGTCTTTCCTGCTGATAAAGGCGTCCTTAAGTATCCTGGTTTTGAGGGGCATATGATTCTGAAACCTTCTTTTGCCAGGAAATCATAAAGATAAGCGTTATCATATCCCGAGCCTCCGCCGTGAGAGAGCAAAAAAACAGGCCCGCTATCAGGGCCTATGCTTATATACTCTACATCACCCATAGAGGTCTTGATAACAGAACTCTGGCTATTGAGCTTTTTTACCAGCTTTGCGCGCCATATCTTGTAATGGATAAAGCATACTACGATAAAAAACAGTATAAGAATAGCAACAACTTGCAGAATGGCAATCATATAATTTAACGTGATTTGACAGTGACTATAAAATCACCCTTATGGTCACAGCAAGGACAGGCCGCGCCTAAGCCTTTTAACCGTAACTTCTGCCCGTTGCGTGTATTCTTTGCTATCTTCAGGGTGATTGTGCGTCCGTCTTTTAATTTGAACTTAACGTCACCGCCGTTTATGGCAACGCTTTTGGGTATGGTGAGGTTTGCATGGACATCTGTATTGTATTTTTGGGCTGCTCCGGCACCTGAATAACCGTAATCTTCATACACACCGGAAGGGCCGCTCTGCCGGCCTGACATGCCTTCAAATAAGTCGGATAAATCATCAAAGAAGAAATACCTGCTTGAGCCTCTCTTTCCTGGCTTTGACCTGCCTGCGCCTGCTGAGCGGAAATGTTTCATCAGGTCATCAAAATCAAATCCTGACTGTGAGGCAAAATCTCCTGAGCCGTGGCCGCTCCTGAAGATATCAGCGCCGTTCTTATAATCATCATACTCTTTCCTGCGCTTTTCATCGCCTAAGGTATAATAAGCGGCAGCTACATCCTTAAACTTTTCCGCTGCCTTTTTCTTGTTGGATTCGGAGACCCTGTCGGGATGGTATTTCAAGGCAAGCCTGCGGTAAGCAGCTTTTATCTGGTCAGCGGTGGCGTTTTCAGGAACCCCTAAAACCGAGTAATAATCTTTTGAAGCCATTATGCAAACTCCTCTGGTTCAGAACGAAAAACCTTAAATCTTACTTTCTACAACACTCTCTATCCTGTTATAAGCTAAGTCCCTCAATTTTTCAAAATCACTTATTTCCAAATCCTTAGTCTCTATCGCCGGAAGCACTGTCATTTTCGCGAAGGCCTTTGCCTTGAACACCCAGCTTCCTCTGGGTATTGTATCTCTTGTGCCCTGCAACGCTATCGGGAGAACGGGCCTTTTCTCTCTTATGGCCAGTTTAAACGCGCCGTTCTGGAACTTACTCATCCTGCCGGTCCTGCTGCGTGTACCCTCGGGAAAAAAGACAACAGATATATCCTTTCTCAACCACTCTGCCGCCTGCCTGTAAACCGCTTTGATGCTTTTTAAATCGCCGCGAACAAGTTTTATATGCTTGCCAAAGGAGAGGCACCAGCCTATAACAGGCCATTTAAAGACAGACTCTTTTGAGACCCATTTAAACTGCATATGTGTATTATAAAGAACGGCTATATCCGCAAGGCTCTGGTGGTTTGCTACAACAACATAGGTCTTGCTCTTGTCTATGTTTTCAAGGCCTGATGTCCTGACATCCCAGTAAGGATTAAAACCTATAACAGTACCTGCCCACCAGAAGCATTGCGCGTGGACAACCCTTCTGTCCTTATCGGTAAAATACAGCGCTAATGTAAGGATAAGGCTTACAAGAAACAGGGCAAATGTTATTACAGCGCAGAAGAACCATATTATAAGGGATACCCCCATCTGCATTGGATGTTTTTTCTTTTTAGTCTTAAGGCTCAAGCTAAAACTGCTTCCTGCTCTTTATGTTTTTCTTTGCATTGCGCGCCCGCGGGGCATTCTCCTGTCCAGCAGTATGTGCAGAGCTTTTCGCGCGGAAGGCCTATCGCCCTTACCATATCGTCAGCTGTCTGATACCTTAGCGTAGTAACCTCTAAATCCCCGGCTATCCAGTCAACCATTTTTTGATACTTTTCGCTTGACGGGTCGATATATTCAGATACATCATCTATGTCATGGCCTTCCAGGCTGCGTATTGCCTTACGGGCGGCAAGCTCGTCTTTTGAGCGGGTAGAGAGGTTGAACTTGCACGGGAACATCAGCGGCGGGCAAGCGGGCCTTACGTGTATCTCCTTAGCCCCTCTTTCCCAGAGTTTTTTGACCGTAAAGTTCTTAAGCTGAGTGCCTCTTACTATGGAATCTTCGCACACTACTATCCTGTTTCCGTCTATTATCTCTTTTATGGGCACGAGCTTCATCTTTGCTATTAAATCGCGCGTCTCTTGTGAGGGCGGGGTATAGCTTCTTCCGTAACCGGGAGTATATTTTACAAGAGGGCGCCTGAAAGGCTTGCCTGATTCCATTGCGTAGCCCAAGCCATGGGCAAGGCCTGAATCAGGAACCCCTGAGACAACATCAACCTCTATGTCTTTATCCCGCCTTGCCAGGAAGCGGCCGCAGCGCTCTCTTACGACTTCTGTATTTACGCCCTCATAACTTGACGCCGGAAAACCCGTGTATATCCATAAAAAGGCGCATATCTGATTAATGTCCCTGCCGAAACGTATATTTGCGGGGCCTTTTTCGCTTATTAAAATAATCTCTCCGGGCGTAAGGTAATGAGTTATCCTGAAGTGGTTATTCTCAAAAGCGGATGTTTCTGTTGTCACTGCCCATTCGCTGTCACGGGTTCCTATAACAAGCGGCATATAGCCGAAGCGGTCCCGCGCGGCGTATATACCGTCTCTATGTAAAATAAGAAGCGAGCATGAACCCTCTATAGCGTCAAACATCTTTTCTATGCCGTCGGCGATATTCTCGCCTTTGTTTATAAGTTTTGCCACGAGCTCCGTAGCGTTGGTCTCTGACTTTGTTACCTCGCTGAAAGATATTCCTTCCCTTAGAAGCTTATCTGTAAGCTCGGCAGAGTTTTCAATAAAACCGTTTGTTACAATACAGAAAGGCCCGAATTTAGAATTAAGGTATATAGGCTGCTCGTCTTTATCACTTATAACCCCTATGCCTTTATCGCCTTTCATATGCTTGTAATCATTGAAGAACTTGGACTTGAACTGGCTCTGGTTCAGGTTGTGTATCTGGCGGGTGAACTCATCTGACAATACAGCCATGCCTCCGTATTCCGTGCCAAGGTGTGAATGGTAGTCTGTGCCGTAAAAGAGTGTCTCCGCGCAGTGATTCTTTGAAACGACTCCGAATATGCCGCTCATTGCTCCTCCTTTTTTATAAAATTAATTTTTCTGCTTTGAAGAATGAAGTGGCCTATATTATACACTATGTATAGTCTGTTTGTAAATATAATATTATCATAATGGATCGCCCCTGCCTCTAAATGCCCCTGCTGTCATTGCGCAGGAAATATTTGTTTTGCCCTGCTTCGGTGATTTTTCGCAGGAGCGTTCGCAATCCCCGGCGTGGATTGCTCACTCTGCTTTTCTGCTCATTTATACAGTCTGGTGATACGGAAAAACCCTGCCATTCGCAGAAAAGAAAGTCCTGCTTAAAAATCACCAAAGCATGACATAGCTAAACATTTCTACTATTGCTAACCAATCATATGTCCATGTTGCAAAAATACCCTTGCCGTAATTAAAGCAGGGCTTCTTTCTTTTGAGCGGGCAAGGTTCGCTTTCATCAACGTCAGGCGAGAGCGAAAAAGAAAGCAGAGTAAAATTTTCTCGCTGGGAAAATTTTACGTCCCTGCGTAATTACGGCAAGGGTATTTTTTGGGGTAGACTTCATTTTTGGTGTTGGGGTGGGGTTAGATAGCGGAGGGGTTGAAGTAGCCGAGTTTAAGGCGCGGAAACTCTTTTCTTAAATCAGCTATGACTTGCTTCATGCCGATAAGCTTTTCGGGGCAGGGGATAAGCTTAAGCTCTCTGAAATAATAAAAGGGGTCAATGTTTAGATTTCTTAACTGAACCATATCTACCTTGTATAAACGCAAGAGTCTCTTAAACTGCGCGAACTCTTCTTCGGAATCAGTAAAACCGGGTATAACAAGATAATTAAGAGACACAAAACGCTTCATCTTCTTTGCTGTTTCTATCGACTTAAGAACATCATTAAAGGTATAGCCTCTTGGCTTATAATACCTGCTGTAATACTCCTCCCGCGCGCTATTTATGCTGACGCGTATGCTGTCTAAGCCTGCCTTAAAGAGCTTCTCTATTACCTTTGGTTTACTGGCGTTTGTATTTAAGTTGATTACACCCTTAGACGTACTCTTTCTGATAATCCTTATTGCCTTTTCTATAACACTGCCTGATAAAAGAGGCTCTCCTTCACAACCCTGCCCAAAACTCACAACAGGGTTTTTTACATTTGCCATATGGAAAAGAGCTGCTTCCGATATCTCTTCAGGGCTTGGCACAAAATCTATCCTGGGTTGTGTTATCGAACATCTATTATCAGGCTGGTATGATATACATCCTATACAGCGCGAATTGCATGACGGAGAAGCCGGAAGAGGCGCCTCCTGTCTCTTCAGAAATAGATTCTTCGCGGCCGGGCATTTATAGCATAGGGCGCATCTTTCAAGATGCTTAAAGAGCCTGTTCTCCGGAAAGAGCTTTCCCGTATCTTTGATGCCTCTTTTTATTCCGCTCAATGGCATAAGGCGCAGGTCCTGACGCGGGCTTTTGTCAACTTTTACCGCTGTTACATAAAACTTATCCTTATATAAGCAGACAGCGCTATAGGAAAACAGCGGCAGGAGTTTAACTTTCGGATTTTCTATGTATGAGGCATTATACGTTATCGTGTATCCGGGAGAGATGAAAGCGGAAACGGCAAAACAGGGTTCTTTTTTATCAGAAAACGGATTGTTTTCTACAACTGTAAAACTTTTTGACTGAGCAGAGTATCCTACAGCAGGCCTGTCAGGCATTACAAACAGCTCGCTGCCAAAGGGTAGTTCTATAAGGTCTTTCTTAAGAAGCCTGAAAAAAGCCCCTGCCTTCATGCCTGTTGGCTGAAGATAGGGTATGGAATAAATTTTTCCTTTCTTATCCGCTACTAATAACTGCAATGCCTCTTTTTTGTACATATTAAGATTTTTTACTGTATGAAAGGACTGCCCGTCTTAAGCCATCCCTTACTGATACTCTCGGAGTATATCCTAAATCTTCTTTTATTCTTTGTATGCTGTAGGTCCTCTCCTTCTCAAAAAAAGATATCTGCTCAGTTAAAAACGGAAGTTTCTTCAGAAGCGATACTATGTTTACAGGTACTGTAAAAGGGGGTTTTGCTTTCTGGGTATCAGCTATTAATTCGAAAAATTCTCTTACAGTAAGGGCTTCGTTGTCGGCAACAATATAAGTGCCTTCGTAAGCCCTGTCATTATCGATTGCCAGGAGCATGACATCTACCACATTATCCACTGAAACCAGCTGGAGTCTATTGTCTGCTTTCCCCAATATAGGCAACGCCCTAAACCTGATAAGTTTTGATAAAAGACCCAATAGATGGGGTTCATTCTCGCCATAAACCATAACAGGCCTTATTATAGAAATTTTCATGCCTTTTCCTCGATAGAAAAAAACTGTCTTCTCAGCCTCTATCTTAGACTGGCCATAACGGTTTGTGGCGCTGTGTGGAAGGTTATCCGTAAGAGGTGTTTGCGGATTATTGCTTATAACAGAGATAGAACTTATATAGACTACTTTCTCTATGGATTCCTTAAAACAGGCATCCATGATATTCTTTGTCCCGTCTCTGTTAATACGCATAAGCTTATCGTAAGAAGGCAATGACTCTACTAATGCCGCGCAGTGGAAGACGATATCAGGGTTTTCTTTACGCAGGGCATCTGCTACAGAAGCGGAGTCGGTGATATCAAGATATAATAATTTTACTTTATCGCGCATGTTATCGAGCTTAGAAAGTGAACGCCCCGCGCAGATAACCTCGTGGCCTTCTTTTACAAGGCGCTCTGATAGTCTCTTCCCTATAAAACCTGTTGCGCCTGTTACAAGCGTTTTCATATTAAAAATCCAGATGGCCCCTGCAGCCTAACACAGTAATCGTCTGGTCCCTTCTTTCGTTATCTACAACGTAATCATTGCCAAATGGATTCCAAATTACCTGCACATCCGGAGAGAACGCGAAATGCTCACTTACATGCCAGTTGTAATAGAGCTCCGCGTGCCCTTCATCATCTGCCTTAAGGTTTGTCCCGCCATATTCTTTATATTCATCGCCGGGTATAACCATGCCGCACGCAACGCCTATGTGGTCTTTATCTCTTCCCCATGGCTTTCCGTTAAATGCCAGGCCTGCCGACCATGTATGCTCAATCGAGAAATTTACACCGTTAGTTGAGGTAACATTCGGGTCATACAGGTCAGGGTCAGCCCAGCCATAACGTCCGAATATTCCTATAACATCCGTAATCTGCTGGTCAATACTTACTCCAAGGCCGTATCTGTGTTCTGCTGTCTTTGTCCTGTCACTCCATTTTGTATAGTTTGTGTTCCTCAGCCAGTAATAGAACCTGTAGTTTCCTGCTAACCCGTCTCCGAATTCAGGCTTAAAGATAATCTCAGGCGTAAACTCAAGATGGTCTGTCATGTTCTCCCATTCTCCGTCACCTGTAAATACCTGGGCTTGTACTTCAACCCATTTTAAGCCAGCGGGCCTTAACCTGCCCCATAAGCCCGGCGCTTTACTCGGCCTGTCAAAGGTAGGAGCGTTATTGAATATTTCAGCTAAAAACTGCCTTGAGTCATCACCTGCTATCAGGTTCTTGTCAATAACATCAGTCGGGTCCCATTTGCCTGCCGCGAATGATACCTGTTTATCACTTAGCATATGCTCATACCAGAATTTGGTAAGCTCCACATTGTTATTGGTGTCATCGTTATTATTATCAACATTGGAAAAGACCTCAAGCTCATCCATAACGCTTATTCCGTCACCGGCTTCAAGCTGGGCAAAGGCATAACCATAATCCTCAAAAGCCTTTTCAAGCTGTATATCTACCTGGTAGCTTCCGTCAGTAACATCCTCTTTATTGTTGGTTGTGCCGTTGGAATCTATAGCGCCCTGCATAATCATTGTAGCGCCTATGCCCACCTTAAGGCCGAGCTCGGTAATAGAGACCTTTTGCTTCATATCTTCTTCTATCTTTCCCAGGACATGTTTCTCAACACGCCTTTCTATCTCAGTCTCTATCTCATCCGTAACAGACTGTTCTGTTTTCTGCGCCCGGACCTGTGTAACAGCTTTTTCAAGCTTGGTGATTCTCGCTTTTAACTCTTTAATTTCTGCCAGAAGCTCCTCTTTCGTAGGCTCTGCAGCCGCAAGCAAAGAGGGTAAAGCCGTAACTGTAAAACAGATGATAGAAATAATACTGAATGTTTTTCGCATAACTCCTCCTCTACGTACAATTGCCTTATTATAACAATTATAAATATGCATGTAAAGAGAACACGTCTATAGACTTATATTTTTTTGTAAAATTTCATCAATTTTCGTGCTTAAGGGTGTCCCCTTTAGGACCGTCCCTTTAAGCTGTGGCCGTAATCAGAGGCTATATCTCTGCCAAGAGATTTAAGCATATCTTCTACGCATAAGCGGCAGTCGGTGGGGGATTCATCAATACATATCTTATTGGGATATATCTCGTAGAACTTCCTGTATTTTGGGGGTGTTACATTGGGCATGAAAACATTCGCTCCGCAGCAGAGAGCCCTCTGCCTTCCATTCCCGTCTATAGAACCCATGGCGGTTGTCGCCGGGATATGCGTATCAGGCATGAGTATTCTTATAAGCGCGAGCACTCTTAAAGTAAGCTCAAGGGCCCCCGGCCTTTCTCCTGATAGCGGTGTGTTGTGATGCGGTATAAAAGGGCCTATGCCGAGCATATCAAGATTAAGCTTCTTCATAAGGAGTATGTCATCTGCCAGTGTTTGATATCTCTGGCCCGGAAGGCCCACCATAATTCCAGAGCCTGTCTGATAGCCTAAGCTTGATAAGTTCTTTATGCATGAGAGCCTGTGCTCATACGAGGAATCCGGCTTAAGCTTTTTAAAAAGCCCCTTATCTGATGTCTCGAAGCGTAAAAGATACCTGTCCGCGCCCGCGTCTTTTAACTTTTTATAATCATCAAAACTCTTTTCCCCTAAAGAAAGCGTAACCGCGCAGTCATTTTCCCGTTTTATATTTTTCACTATCCTGCAGAGCTTGTCAATAGTATAAAAAACATCTTCCCCTGATTGAAGCAGTATGGTCTTATAGCCTAACGCGCATGCTCTTTTGGCGGTATCCAGTATCTCCTCTTCATCCATCCTGTAACGGGTAAGGCCTTTGTTGCTGTTTCTTAATCCGCAATACAGGCAGTCTCTTTTACAGTAATTGG
Organism: uncultured Planctomycetia bacterium; assembly: GCA_964492885.1. Classification (GTDB taxonomy): domain Bacteria; phylum Omnitrophota; class Gorgyraeia; order JABMRG01; family JABMRG01; genus CAZBMI01. The sequence goes on from CAZBMI010000009.1 coordinate 13,040, forward strand.
AAAACTCTATTATGCCTCTTACGTGGACCTTTTCGGAAAAGTAATCTCTGCGTAAATTATCCGCTGTCTTAAAAAGTTTTACTGCCTCAGGCGCCTTAAGCTCTTCTATAATATATTCGCGCGTAAATTCAGCCATGCTCAGAAATAGAGGTCCCTTTCACCGTTTTTAATCTTTTGGTAGTATTTCATAAACTCGGGAAATACCTTAGGCATCTGCTGCTTTACCTCATCTATCTCTTTACGCATTACAGGCTCCGCAATCACTCTTGTCTCTTGGCTTGCGAAATCATCAAGCCACTCCCTGAATGTAAGCACGGCGTTGAGCTTGCAGAATTTCCCTTCCTGACCGCTTCTTAATAAATCCATTATGCACTTTCCTGTCCTGCCGCAGCGGTATCCTGCTGTACAGAATGAGCTGATATACCCCATTGACGCGAATTCACGTATTACATCATCAAGGCTTCTCGTATCTCCTAACAAAAACTGCTGTTTATCGCCTTCCTGCTCCGGCGGCTTGCCTGCGTAAGCACCCACGCCTATTTTGGTTGACGCGTCTGTCTGGGTTACGCCTAAGGATAACGCCTGCCTTCTCATCCGCGGGGTTTCACGCGCGGTGATTATCATGCCTGTGTAGGGAACGCTGAGCCTTATTACTGTTATGAGTTTCTTGAAATCCTCATCAGATACCTTATAACCTTCTTCCATCGTAAAGGGGGTGTTAAAAGCCTGCTCAAGCCTGGGAAAAGATATTGTATGCGGGCCTATGCCGAACTTCTGCTCAAGCTCTCTTGAATGCGCTAAAAGCGCAAGAACCTCGAACCTCCAGTCATAGAGGCCGAATAACACCCCAAGGCCTACGTCATCAACACCCGCCTCCTGCGACCTGTGCATGGAATAGAGCCTCCATCTATAATCCGCTTTGATGGTCCCTTTTGGATGAAGCTCTTCATAGCGTTTATGGTTATATGTCTCCTGAAATACCTGGTAAGTTCCTATGCCTGTCCGGTGGAGTTTTTTTAAATCTTCTATGGTAAGAGGCGGGGCGTTTACATTTACGCGCCTTATGCTGCCAAAACCGTTCTTTGTCTTTTTCTTTACGCTGTATATGGCCTTTATACTTTCAATCATGTAATCCGTGTCATTTTTCGGATGCTCGCCGTATACTACTATAAGGCGTTTGTGGCCTATCTCTCCGGCAAGCACCTCTGTCTCTTTCCTGATATCATCTACGCTTAAAACCCTTCTTTTGGCGTTCTTGTTCGATGCCCTGAAACCACAATATAAACAGTCATTTACGCAAAAATTTCCCAGATAGAGCGGGGCAAAAGTAACTATTCTGTTGTCATATACTTTCTTCTTTATATTTAATGCCGCCTCTTCCATATCCTTAATAAGGCCTTTGTCTTTTACGTGTATAAGGCAGGCGGCCTCATCAAGAGTAAGCGTCTCTATATTAAGGGATTTGGCTATTATATCCTTAACTCTTTTCGCGTCAGGTTCTTTATTCCTTTTAAGCACAGAGTGTATATGGTTATCGTCAATAAAATCCCTGCCATTATTAAGGTATTTATCTATCTGGCTTTTGTCTATCCTCTGTTCTGCCCAGGTCTTTAAGTTTTGCAGTTCTGTTACCATAGCTTATCCTTTTGTTAATTGATTATATTTTTGTTGTTTCTAAAGATTCATTAAACACGCTTACGGTATCCGGAAAAGGTGAAATTACGCGCTTTAAAACGCCCTGTAAAAATGATATGCATACACCGTAATTTGTCATGGCAACTGCCTGCGCCTTTGCCTTCTCTATTCTCGAGAGCATCTCGCGCCTTGTAATCATGCACCCGCCGCACTGGATTATAAGCTTATACGAGCTTAAATCCGCGGGAAAGTCCCTGCCCGCGCATGAATCAAAGATAATATCTTTTTTTGTATAGTTTTTGAGCCATTTGGGTATCTTCACCCTTCCTATATCATCTTCTATCGGATGATGGCTGCAGCTTTCCGCGATGAGGACCCTGTCTCCCGCGCTCAAAGCGTTTACAACGTTTATTGCCCTGACAGCATCCTTTAAGTTACCTTTTATCCTCGCGAAAAGTATGGAGAATGTCGTGCACGGCACATTCTCCGGTGTCTGCGCGACCATCTTATCAACTACCTGTGAATCGCATACAACTATCTCAGGCGCTTTTTTAAGCTTATTAAGCGAGGCTGTATATTCGCTCTCTTTTACAATAAGGCTCATCTGGTTATAATCGAGCGCGTCCCTTATTGTCTGCACCTGCGGCAGTATAATCCTGCCCTTTGGGGCCTCGAGGTCTATAGGCACTATTAATACAGCAAGACCGTTTGCCGGCATGAGGTCTCCTATAATAGGGGGCGGGTTTAAAAAATCAGCAGGCACTATCTCTATTATGTTTCGCTTAAACTCATGTATGGACTTATCCTGATTTTCCTTATCAGTACTCGATACCACCATAACGCGGGATGAGGCCTGCTTTATCTTTTCCAAAAAAACATTATCCGGAATGTTTATATCAGCCTTGTTTATTACTATAAGAACGGGTGTATTCTCTTTTTTAGACTCGCTTATAATATGCTCTTCATATTCACTCCATGCGCCGGATTCGGTTATAAGGACAAAGATATCGGAGCGTTTGAATATGTTCTTGGTCTTATCAAGCCTTAAGCCTGAAAGTTCGGATTTATCGTCAACCCCTGCCGTATCCAAAAAGAGAACCGGCCCTATGGGAAGAAGCTCCATGGCCTTTTCGACTACGTCTGTAGTTGTGCCGGGTACAGGTGATGTAATAGAGACATCCTGGTTTGTAACATAATTTAAGAAAGTCGATTTTCCGACATTGGTCCTGCCAAATAAGCCTATTTGAAGCCGAAGTGATTTAGGTGCCTTAAGCATATTATTCTTGCTCCTATCTATGTTTTGTTAAGGGCTGACTTTACAGAGACACCCCGGAGCCTGCCGAGTTTACCTGTTAATGAACCTACCTCATCAGTGGTAGCGTTTACTATCAATGTTATTACGCTGTAGTTTCGCTCCCTGTACGGAAGCCCCATTCTCG
>CAZBMI010000010.1:0-15197 GCA_964492885.1 uncultured Planctomycetia bacterium
GGCAGAGGTCAAAAAGCCATACAGCTTTGGCAAAAACAAAGGTTTTGATTACGCCAAATACCTTCAAAGAAAAAACATATATACAATTGTTGATATTAGAAACGACGATGATGTCTCAATTATTGCTAAAGAAAGAGGCTTTTGCGTAAGGAGATTTATACACAGTTTAAGGCGTGAGGTAGAAAGCCGGTTTAAACGCTTTCTACCTTATCCGGATAACTCCATACTGAGCGCTATGCTTATCGCCAGGCGCCACTCTCTTCCTAAGGAGATAAAAGGGCTTTTTGCCAGGACAGGGACTATGCATACAAATTCCGTAAGCGGGCTTCACGTTGCCATAATATCAGGCATATTATTTTTTCTGCTTAACAGGCTTTTTGTGCCCAGGAAGATATCATCCGCGCTGGTTATTATATTCCTGGCGCTCTATGTCGTGATGGGGGAAGAGCGGGCGCCCATATTAAGGGCCGCGATAATGATAACAGTGTATCTTCTATCTTATATCCTTGAGAGGGATTTTGATATATACACAGCCCTGTCTTTGGCAGGGATAATCATACTGCTTATAAACCCTATGCAGATATTTACGGCAGGTTTTGTTTTATCGTTTGCATGTGTATTCTCTATATTTTATATTACGCCCAGACTGGAGTCTATGTTTAACCGTTATTCAAATCTACTGTTTAAAAGGTCAGTCATCGCGAGTCTGCCGCAGGCAGACGCGGCAATCCCAACGCCTGAGATTGCTTCGTCGGCGCAGTTTACCCTGAATGAAGTCGAAGGGCCTCCTCGCAATGACAAATTGAAATTTCAAACAATTATAATTCAATATATAAAAAAACTGCTCTGCGCGTCAACAGCCGTGTTTATAGGAGTGTGGCCTATAGTCGCTTTGTATTTTAACATCATATCCCCGGTTTCAATAATAGCGAATATAATAGTTGTGCCGCTTTTAGGTATTATTCTTTTTTCCGGTATACTATTTTCATGTATCCCGATATCCCTTAAGATATTAGTATTCTTCTTTTCACGCCTTGTCCATATGTTATTTGTTGTCCTGTTAAAGTCACTGGAGTTCTTAGAGGCTGTACCATGGGCGTATTTTCATATTTCTTCTGTGTCCTTATATTTATTTATTATATATTATATATTACTTTATATTGTGTTGAAGCGTTTTTCAAACCACAATATAGAGTAGTTCTGTTGCAGAAAGTATTTTAAATTACTTTTTAAAAAGTTTAATTTTACCTTGACAGCATTGTATATAAGGTGTTATAATAACACTGACTTGAAAAAGCTGTAAAAATGGGGGTAATCTAAAATATGCAGCCTTATGTTAAAGAGAGGAGGAGTACTCCGAGGATAAACGCCCGTATACCTGTGCAGTTTAAAGATATACAGCGCCAGATAGAGCCGTACTCAGGCTCTATTACAAAAGATATAAGCGAAGGCGGATTGCGTTTTGTCTCGGGTGAGTTCCTGTCGATCTTTACCAGGTTACTTTTAGAAGTCTCTGTGCCGTCTTTTTCGCGGCCGATAAAGGCTATCTCAAAAGTTGCCTGGATACAGAAAGTCCCGCGCAGCAGCCAGTATGATATCGGCCTGCAGTTTATGGACATGACTGAAGAGGACAAAAAACACCTTTCAGCCTTTATAGCGAAATCCCCTGCTCCGAAAACAGTTATTTCTTAAGATAAAAGCGCATCAATCGAAGCCCCTAAGAGATCCTTCGCCGGTATCGTTGCTGATGATGAAGGGTCGAAAAACACGAAAAATTTCCTGCCCTTTCATTTTAGTTGACAATACCACTATCTGATGTTATATTAACTCCACGCCCCTATATACTCTCTTTTTTATTATTATGAAGAATATACTAAAACTAATATATATTATTATATCCTTTCTTTTAGTTTGTGACCTTACATCAGGTTTTTGCTATTGGGTCTGGACGCCCCAGACAAAGAAATGGGTAAATCCCAAATATGCCCCGAAAGATACGCCCAAGGAACAGCTGTTATATTCAATGGATTTTTTCTGCGCCGGAGATTATAAAAAGGCGCTTAATGAATTCAGGAAGATAATAAAGTTTTACAAGCGTTCCGAAGCGGCGTCAGAGGCGCAGTATTACATAGGCCGGTGCTACGAAGAGCTTAACAATCCGTACCACGCGTTTGAAAATTACCAGAAGGTTATAGATGATTATCCTTTTACGCAGAGGACAGATGAGATAGTAAAGAGGCAGTTCGATATAGCCAACAGGCTGAACAAAGGCGAAAAGACAAAGTACGTAGGCATCAGTTTCAGGGCAATGCCTGAGCAGATAATAGAGATATACAAGAAGGTTGTAGCAAACGCGCCCTACAGCAAATACGCCCCAATATCCCAGTTCCGCATAGGAGAGCTTTATAAAGAAATCGAGTTTTACCAGGAGGCAAGAGACGCCTTTCAGAAGGTGCTGGAGAACTACCCGGACAGTGATATGGCTACACAGGCTAAGTTCCAGGTGGCTATGTGCGCCTCAATTGCCTCAGGGGGAAGTGATTACGACCAGGCGCTTGCCGAACAGGCCATTGAGGAGTTTGACGAATTCACAAGACAGAACCCTGACAGCGAGCTTGTTAAGAAGGCTCTCAAGGAGAAGAAGGAGATAATAGAGGACAGGGCAGAGAATTATTTTAATACAGCGAGGTTTTACGAGCGCATAGGAAAGCATAAATCCGCCTCCATATATTATCAGAAGATACTGGATGAGTTTCCTGACGCCTCCATAGCGCCCGAGGCGCTCAACAAGCTCGAGGCATCCAAAAAGAGGATAAAGAAGAAGGGCTAGATGAAGGATATGTTTAAATTTTCAGTCATTGCGAGCGAAGCGAAGCAATCCCAATCATTGAGATTGCTTCGGTCGTTTACCCCGTACCAAATTTTACATTTGGTTCGGGGCTGCGCACTCAGAATGACAGGGATATAAACTTGATATGAAAATATATAATTATTTATTACATATTATAAACTGTCTGTTGATTGTTTCATGCCTTGCATTGCTTGACGGCTGCGGCTATACAACAGGCATGCTTCTGCCTGATAATTACAAGACCATATATATTGAAAATTTCGCGAACAAAGTTCCTATAACCGATGAGATATCAGACAGGAACAGGTATAAGACATACCGCCCGCTCCTCGAAGTAGACGTAACAGAGGCAATAATAGACAGGTTTATATATGACGGGCATTTAAGGCTAACGCAGAAAGATAACGCTGACATCATACTCACAGGGGCTCTTGTGGATTTCAGGAGAGAGCCCACAAAATACGGGTATGATGATACAATAGATCAGTACAGGCTCGCCATATTGGTGGATATAGAGGCAACCGATGCCAAGACAGGCGAGGCTATGTGGACAGAGAAGAATTTTGCGGGAAGTGATTACTATTTTACAACCGGGGCTCAGCAGAAGAGCGAGGACGCGGCAATAACTGACGCGTTAAATGACTTAGCCAGAAGAGTGGTCGAAAGGACCATAGAGGTTTGGTAGGCATGGTCAAGGCGAAAGGTGCCCAGCCCAAAACCGGTATCACTTATCTCTTAACTGGTGAAGATGAATTCAAGAAACTCTCCTACCTTAACAAGCTGAAGGCAGATATAGCAGATAAAGAGCCCGATGCTTTCAATTACAACCTCTATTACGCCAAGGAAGCAACAGCAGAAGATGTTATACGTTCTATCGAGACTTTCCCGTTGACAGGCGGCAAAAAACTCGTTGTATTAAGGGATTTAGAGGATTTTCCGCAGCAGGAGAAAACGATTTTGCTTGATTATGTAAAAAAGGGGTTTTCGGATAACGCTGTTCTTGTGCTGGTAAGTTCAAAGTCTCCTGCGGTACAGCGCAAATCCGCCGGTTCCTTACAGGGAAAAGTAGAGGTGCTCTCATTTTCAAAATCAGGAACAAGTGATTTATTGTCATGGATACGCGCTGAGTTCAAAAAGAGAGGCAAGACGATAGAGAGAAATCTTGCTGAATATATGCTGCGCGCGGAAAACGGGGACTTTGGCAGGCTCTCTTCCGTGATAGAGCAGATATCCCTTTTTAAGGCGGATAAACCCGATATAACCTTAAGTGACGTATCTTATTTTACGGATATTACGCATGAGAGCTCTACCTTTAAGCTCTTAGATTTTATTAATGATAAGGACGCGGGAAACGCCCTTCTTGTCCTGAAGAATCTTTTAAAATCAGGCACAAACCCCGTCCAGGTAGTAGGCCTTATCTCATGGCATGTGACAAGGCTTATGAAAGTAAAGAGGCTCTTGCTCAGGAATATGCCCAGAAGGGATATCTCCTCTTATGTAAAGGCAAGCGGTTATGTGCTCAACAAGCTTATTGCTCAGGCAGGGGGTTTTTCCATCGACAAACTTAAAGGCAATCTGGAGGAACTTCTTGATGCAGACCTTAAGATAAAAAGAAGCAATATAAGCGGTGAGATTATTCTTGAGGCGCTTGTTGTGAGGCTGGCCAGCTGATTTCGTATTGCGTATTGCGTGATGTGTATTGCGCAATAAAGATTACACGCAGTACGCGATACGCACGACGCACGACGAAACCAATTGTGCTCATTTCATTTTCGATACTTTTGAGGAAAAACGGGATTTCTTGCGGCTGGCATGATTAGGTTTTATAAGGCCCTTTTTAGCAGCCTTATCCAGTTTTGACATAAGCACAGATAACATTTTAGCAGCTTCATCGGATTTATTCGCAGCGATAAGCTCGTTTAATTTTTTTATAAAAGTCTTTAATTCAGAGATGATAGCGGTATTATGAAGCCGCCTTTTTTTATCCTGTCTTATGGATTTTTTTGAAGCTTTTAAGTTTGCCATGTGTTCTCCTTTTGGGTGTCTCTTAAAGATAGAAGTATAACATACCGGGCCCGGAAATGTCAACCAATAAATCTATAGCAAAATCAGCAGGTATAATAGGCTCTGCAACGCTTGTAAGCCGTATCTTAGGGTTTATGCGCGATATCATATTCGCGGCCTTTTTCGGCACAGGCATATACGCCCAGGCGTTTGTAGTGGCATTCAGAATACCGAACCTTTTCAGGGACCTTATAGGAGAGGGGGCCGCGAATGCCGCTGTTGTACCTGTACTGGTTGAAGAGCTTACACATAAAGGGAAGGCGGAATTCTGGAAGCTTGCCAATATTCTGCTTAACCTTATACTAGTTATAGTAACACTGATTACGCTCGCGGGAGTCTTATTATCAAAGCCTATTGTCATAGCCATAGCTCCCGGCTTTTTACAGGATGCCGCCAAGCTTAACGTAACAGTAGCGCTTACAAGAACCATATTCCCCTATCTTATATTCATAGGCCTTGCCGCTTACAGCATGGGCGCATTAAACTCTATCAGGCATTTTACCGCGCCGGCATTTTCCATGAGCCTGCTTAATGTATCTCTTATATTGTGCATGTTCATATGGAGGCAGGATGTCATAGGCCTTGGGATAGGGGTTCTTTTTGGAGGATTTTTACAGATAGCTGTCCAGGTGCCCGTGCTCTTAAAAAACGGCATGACCTTTAACCAAAAAAGGTTTATGCACCCGAAGATAAGAAAAATACTCAAGCTTCTTGTGCCGCGCATATTCGGCAGTGGAGTTTACCAGATAAATGTCTTTATAAGCACTGTGCTTGCATCCATAGCAAGGATAGCGGGGGAAGGGGCTGTGGCTGCGCTCTATTTTTCAAACAGGATAATGCAATTTCCGCTTGCGATATTCGCTATAGCGCTTGCGCAGGCGTCATTGCCCGTATTATCGAGTCATTTTGCTAAAAAGGATTACGAATCTTTTAAGAAGACCATAAATTTCCTGCTAAGAAGCGTTTTTTTCGTTCTTCTGCCCGCAAGCGCGGGGCTCTTAGCATTATCAGCGCCCATAACAAGCGCCCTGTTTAAGCGGGGCGCTTTTGGCGATTACTCAACCCTGATAACATCTAACGCGCTGTTTTTCTATTCTTTCGGGCTCTTGTTTTATGGCGCGATAAAGATACTGGTAAACGCTTTTTACGCCTTACAGGATACGCGCACTCCCGTGAAAGTCGCCTCGGTATCGCTTTTTGTCAATATATCCCTGAGTATTCTTCTTATGTTTAAGCTTAAGGCAGGGGGCCTTGCCCTCGCGAATTCAATATCAGGCGCGCTGAACGCCTTACTGCTTTTTATCATACTCAGGAAGAGATTAAAAACCCTGTATGAAAAAGGGCTCGTTGTCTCGCTTCTTAAGATATCTACAGCATCTCTTTTAATGGGGATTTTTGTTTTTCGGCTTAATGGTTACTTAAAAATATACCTTTCTCCGGAAAAGACACTCTATTGCGCCATAAATATACTTATATCGATAGTCGCGGCAGTGCTTTTTTATCTTATAACCTGCCATATACTGCGAATAAGGGAGTTGAAAGAGCTAATGTCATGGGTATTAAAGAGAAAATAAAAGAGACCCCGGCTCTGCCGGGGGTATACCTGTTCAAGGATAAGGCAGGCAAGATAATATATATAGGAAAGGCAGGCTCTTTGAAAAACAGGCTCAGGAGCCATTTCTTAAAAAGGGACACCTCAAAGCATGTTATGCTTATTGATAGCACAGAGGATATCGATTATATACTTACCCCGGATGAGGCAACAGCCCTTCTTTTAGAGGCAGCGCTTATAAAAAGGTACATGCCCAAATACAATGTCATGCTTAAGGATGATAAATCTTATCCCAGGCTTAAGCTTACGGTAAATGAGGAGTACCCGCGCCTTTTTATAACAAGAAAGTTAAAAGCAGACAATGCCTTATATTTCGGGCCGTATACAAACGCGGCTCTTCTGCGAAAAGCCCTTAAAACAATAAGGCGCGTATTCCCTTTAAGGACGTGCAATAAGATGCCAAAAGCCTCTGCGAGCAAGGGGTGCCTCGATTTTCATATAGGACAATGCATAGGCCCCTGCATGGATAGCGGCAGGAAAAGAGATTATCTGGATATAGTAAAAGAGCTTAAACTTTTCCTGGAAGGAAAGCAGAAAGAACTTTTCAAGCTCCTTACAGGCCAGATGAGGAAGGCCTCAAGCAGCAAAGATTATGAAACAGCCGCGAAGATACGGGACAGGCTTAAGGCGCTGGCAGTTGTTGCTGACGCTGGGGATGACTACAATAAAGAAAGGCGGCCCGGCTTTAACAATGCGGAAAAACCTTTATTCATGCAGGCGGAAGAGCTGCGAAGGCTTTTAAATCTCGCGCGTGAGCCTAAGATTATCGAGATATTTGACGTATCCAATACAAGCGGCAAAGAGGCTGTAGGCTCTATGGTATGTTTTAAGGATAACAAGCCTTATAAAAGCAGGTATATGCATTTTAGGATTAAGACCGTCAATGTAATTGATGATTACAGTATGATGCGCGAGATAGTATCCAGGAGATACAAGAGGCTTTTATCGCAGAAAGGCGTTTTCCCCGACCTTATTATAATTGACGGAGGAAGAGGCCATCTCGCGGCTGCGAAATCACAGCTTCGCTCATTAAAAATAATAGATGTCCCGGTGATAGGGATAGCCAAGAATCCTGACAAGATATACATTCATGAGAAGAGAGAGCCTATACTCTTTGGCAGGTTTGACAAGGCGTTACTGCTCTGCCAAAGGATGAGGGATGAAGCGCACAGGTTTGCCATAACCTATCACAGGAGCCTTCGGAGGAAAAAGGCTGTCATATCCGAACTGGACAATATAAAAGGAATAGGCCCTAAGAGAAAGGCAGAGCTTATAAAATACTTTGGCTCTTTTGACAGGATAAGAAGAGCGGATATTGATGAGCTTAAGAAAGTTGCTTTTGTTGATGAAAAAGAGGCAAAGGTCATTTATGACTATTTCAGAGTTTGAGAAGAGAGTATATGATGCCGTAAGGCGCATACCGCGCGGTAAGGTAAAGACCTATAAGCAGATAGCAGAGGAGGCAGGCTATCCAAAAGCCTTCCGCGCAGTAGGTAACGCGCTGAATAAAAATCCATATACAGGAAAGGTCCCTTGCCACAGGGTTATTAAATCTGACAATACAATAGGCGGTTTCAGCAAAGGGGTTAAGGCAAAAAGGCGCATGCTCAAAAAAGAAGGGACGGTCCTAAAGGGGACACCCTTAAGCACGAAAAACGCAAAAATTATCGAAAAATTTTAATGATTTAAAAAATACGTGTTGAAGACAGGAACGTTTCTAAAAATAGTGAAAAAACAGGAAATCCTGTGCTTAAGGGTGTCCCCTTTAGGACCGTCCCTTTAACTTATTGCAAAAGAGGATAATTTATGGTATTCTTTATAACACTATGTTAGAAGATATAAAATCACAATTAGATATAATAAAGGGTAAGCTGAAGCACCTAAGGGGGTATCTTTGACATCGAGAACAAACTCGATGAGATAACCCACATAGAGAAGACCATGTCCGCGCCTGATTTCTGGAACAATAACCAGAAGGCGAATAATGTAATATCCCGCCTGAAATCCCTCAAAGTGACAAGCGAGCCTTTTCAAAAATGTTACAAAGAGCACAAAGATATTGAGGAGCTTGCCTCTATAGTTGACGGGAAAGAGCCCGATACCATTAAGGAGCTTGAGGCAGAGCTGGCAGAGCTTATAAAAAATGTCAATAGCCTTGAGTTTAAGAGCCTGTTAAACGGAAAGCGAGACATTAATAATGCCATATTGAGCATAAACGCGGGAGCAGGCGGTACGGAATCATGTGACTGGGCAAGTATGCTTTTGAGGATGTATAACCGATGGGCAGGAATAAAAGGCTATACAGTTGAGCCTGTTGACCTTTTACCCGGAGAAGAGGCAGGCGTCAAAAACGCTACAATCATAATAAAGGGTGATTGGGCGTACGGTTATCTAAAGGGCGAGCGCGGAGTGCACAGGCTTGTCAGGATATCGCCTTTTGATTCCAATAAGAGGCGCCACACATCATTTGCCTCTGTGGATGTAATGCCCGAAGTTACTGATGATATAGATATAGAACTTGCGCAGAGCGATATAAGGGTTGATGTTTACCGCTCAAGCGGGCCGGGGGGGCAGAGCGTAAATACAACTGATTCAGCTGTAAGGATTACACATATACCAACGGGCATAGTAGTCCAGTGCCAGAACGAGCGCTCGCAGATTAAGAATAAGGCTACCGCGATGAGGGTTTTAAAGGCAAGGCTCTTTCAGAAACAGCAGGAAGAACTGCGTAAAAAACTGGAGAAAGAACACAGCGCGAAACAGAAGATAGAATGGGGAAGCCAGATACGCTCCTATGTATTTCATCCTTACAATATGGTAAAGGACCACAGGACAAAAGAGGAGACCTCTAATACCCAGGCTGTAATGGACGGGGAGATAGACAGGTTTATACAGGCATTCCTTAAATGGAAGAGATAGGACAGGTCACTACTGTAGAAATTATGTGAGGGGTGTGTATCATTGCCTCGTCATTGCGAGCCGAAGCCCCGTTACAAATTTTGTTGATATTAGCTTTGCATATAAATTTGTAACGGGGCGAAGGCGAAGCAATCTCAGGTGTTGAGATTGCCACGCCTGCCTGCGGCAGACTCGCAATGACGTAATGTGAACAGTAATGAGAATGAGCATAAGATGATAAATTGGATAAAGAGTAAGATTTTCGGTTCGCAGAACGAGAAAGAGATAAAGAAGCTTGAGCCTTTGCTGCTTAAAGTTAATAGTTATGAAGATTCTGTATCGTCTCTTTCAGACGATGCTTTACGCGCGAAGACAGATGAATTCCGCGGCCGCATTAGAGAGAAAGAGCATTCTTTCTCAGGGGACATAGATGAGCTTAAGCAGAGAGTGGATGAGTCCACGACACAGGCGACAAAGGATAAGGCAAGGCAGCAGCTGAAGAAACTCTATAACAGCCTTTTTGAGGATATACTATGCGAGGCCTTTGCTGTTGTAAGAGAGACAGCAAAGCGTACTATCAATATGCGGCATTTTGACTGCCAGATAATAGGCGGCATAGCCCTGCATGAGGGCAGGATAGCGGAGATGGCAACAGGCGAGGGAAAGACTTTAGTAGCCACACTTCCCACTTACTTAAACGCGCTTTTGGGAAAAGGGGTGCATATTATTACTGTAAATGATTATCTCTCCCGCAGGGACAGGGAATGGATGGGGCCTGTGTATGAGTTCTTAGGCCTTTCGGTAGGTGTTATACAGCATGACATGTCACCCGAAGAGAGAAAGATTGCTTATAATTGTGATATTACATACGGAACCAACAATGAGTTCGGTTTCGATTACCTCCGGGATAACATGGTCATGTCAAAAGAGGACATGGTCCAGCGGGAGCCGTTCTTTTCCATAGTTGACGAGGTTGACAGCATACTTATAGATGAAGCGAGGACACCTCTTATTATCTCAGGGCCTGCGGAAGCCTCTACGGATAAATATTATAAGATAGACAAAATAATACCCAGGCTTAAAAAAGGCGCGCGCGATGAACAGACAAAACAGGAGACAGGCGACTATATAGTTGATGAGAAACAGCGCAGTTCTTACCTTACCGAACAGGGGGAGCTTAAGGCATCGGAACTCTTAGGCATAAAGGATATGCACACTATCTCATCAATGGAATACAAGCATCACGTAAACCAGGCGCTCCGCGCCCATAATAATTTCAAACTCGATGTTGATTATATTATAAAAGACGGGCAGGTTATTATAGTGGATGAGTTTACGGGAAGACTGATGCCCGGAAGGCGCTGGAGCGACGGGCTCCACCAGGCAATAGAGGCAAAAGAAGGGGTTAAGATAGAACGCGAGAACCAGACGCTTGCGACTATAACATTTCAGAACTATTTCCGCATGTATGAAAAACTTGCGGGCATGACAGGAACAGCCCTAACCGAGGCTGAGGAGTTTTCGAAAATATACAGCCTGGATGTGATATCCATACCTACCAACAAACCGCTTGCAAGGAGTAATTATGCTGACATAGTCTACCGCACCGAGAAAGAGAAGTTTAATGCCATAATAGATGAGATAACCACCATGCATAAAGAAGGAAGGCCTGTCCTTGTAGGCACTATTTCCATAGATAAGTCAGAGCGGATAGCAGACCTCTTAAAGCGAAAAGGCGTACCTCATAATGTCCTGAACGCGAAATATCACGAGTTTGAGGCGCATATCATCGCGCAGGCAGGAAGCAAGGGCGCTGTTACAATAGCCACGAATATGGCAGGACGCGGTACAGATATTTTACTCGGCGGAAACCCTGAGTTCAGGGCAGATGATACTATAGCAAAGCTTAAGGCAGGCGGCAAAGATGTATCAGAGCAAGAGCGCGCGCAGATACTCTCTGAGTTAAAGCAGGAGGCAAAACAGGAGCATGAGTCGGTTATTACTTCGGGAGGCTTGCATGTTATAGGTTCTGAGAGGCATGAGTCACGCCGTATCGATAACCAGTTGAGAGGGCGCTCAGGAAGGCAGGGGGACCCGGGCTCAAGCAGGTTTTATGTTTCTTTGGAAGATGACCTTATGAGGATATTCGCCTCTGACCGGGTGACCAGGCTTATAAACTTTTTTCAGCTTGAGGAAGGTACCCCCATAGCAGAGCACAAGATGGTCACGAGGTCTATCGAAACAGCGCAAAGGCGTGTCGAGTCTCATAATTTCAGTATAAGAAAGCATGTCCTTGAATACGATAATGTGATGAACAAGCAGAGAGAGGTTATTTATGCCGAGCGCAGGACCATACTGGAAAGCCTTGACCTTAAAGAACATATATTCAATATGGCAGATGATGTAACTGATTTAAGCCTCGATATCTACGCGCAGGAAAACCTGCACCCTGAGGAATGGGATTACAAGAACCTGTTAAACAGGTTCAAGATGAAGTTTTTGGTAAGCCTAAACGAGGATGAGATAAAGACCTTAAGCCGTGAAGAGCTTAGAGGGCATATTGCCAGTAAGATAAGGGCCGCTTATAATGATAAAGAGAAGACTTTAACCAAAGACAAGATGCACCGGATAGCGAAATTCGTATTATTACAGGCAATAGACAGCAAGTGGAAAGAGCATCTCTTAAATATCGACCATTTACGCGAGGGCATACACTTAAGAGGCTATGGACAGAGAGACCCTCTTGTGGAATACCAGAAAGAGGCCTATGAGATGTTCATGGCAATGATAGATTCCATACGGGAAGATTCCCTTGAGTATATATTCAGGATACAGGCTATTGAGGCGCAGGATGCCTCGGGCGTATTTAAGGTTTCTTCACAGGAACTTGTGCATCCTGAGGCAGGTTCGATGCACGATATGAGCAAAAAGAGGCCGCAGATGCAGAATATGCCTCCGATAGATATGGAACAGCCAAGCGCGCTGCCACAGGCCCCTGATACAGGAGCGCCAAAGCCTTACAAGAGAGATGCCGAGAAAGTCGGCAGAAATGACCCCTGCCCCTGCGGAAGCGGCAAAAAATATAAAAAATGCTGCGGAAAATAATACCTGTCTATAAAATTTACCTTGTTGATTGCCTGCTCTGCCTGATATCCGCTATAATCTTATCTCTCAGTTTCTGCTCTCTTCAACTATCATTTCTTGCGTGGTTCGGGCTTATACCTTTATTTTTCGCGCTGGAAAACAAGTCCATAAAAGAGAGTTTTTTTCTCGCCTATATATGCGGTGTCTTATTTTTTGTCTTTTCAATGTACTGGCTTATAAATGTAACGCCTGCAGGATGGATAATATTGTCCTTATACCAGGGGATTTACTTCGGGGCCTTTGGAATATCCTATGGCATATTATCTCGGCAGGCAATGAGCATAAGGAAGTCTGTTAAATTCTATTATGTCTTCAGCAGCGCCAAGGCTTATATAATAATACCTTCGATGTGGGTAGTCCTTGAATACCTGCGCTCGCGCATAGGAGGGGGCATAGGCTGGAACCTCCTTGCTTATTCGCAGTATGAGTATCTCCCGATAATCCAGATAGCTGATATTACCGGCGCTTTTGGGGTCTCTTTTTTAATAATTCTGGTAAACTTTGCTCTTTTTGCGGGAATCAGGATGAGTATCACATGCCAGAAAATTAATAAGGCGCTTTTTGTAAAATCGAAACTTACTTTTAAGCAGGAGATAAAGACACACCCGCTTTTTCAGGTATCTTTTGTGCTTATTATAATATTATCCGTTCTTATTTACGGAAACAGTAAGATAAGCGCTTTTAATGATTATAAAGAATACGCATATGATATTAAGGCATCTGTTGTCCAGGGCAATATCATGCAATTGTATAAGTGGGACCTTGCCTATAGAAATTATATATTAAGCCAGTACAAGCAGCTTACCCTGAAAGCAGCTGAGGCCAATCCTGATATAATTATATGGCCTGAAACATCGCTTCCGGGATATCCCGGTAAAGAGAAGCCCATTATGAGGTATATCCAATACCTTGCGAGAGACGCAAAGGTACCTATTCTTATCGGGGCGCCGGTTAAGGCATTGAAAGGCCGCAGGGAGATAGCTGATTATAACAGTGCCCTGCTTTTATCAAAAAAGGGTGATATCATAAATCAGTACAACAAGCTTCACCTTGTCATTTTTGGCGAGTTCATTCCTTTAAGCGGATATTTTCCATGGCTTTATAAGATATTTCCAATAACAGGAAACTTCATCCCAGGCAGTGAATATACTGTGTTTAATCTGCCAATTAGCGCCAAAAAGGAAGCAAGTTTCAGCGCGCTTATATGCTTTGAGGATATCTTTCCAGGCCTTGTAAGGCGCTTTGTAATGCATGGTGCTGATTTTATGGTTAATATGACAAATGATGCCTGGTTTGGAAAGACATGCGCTCTATACCAGCACGCGGCAAACTCTGTCTTCAGGGCCGTGGAAAACAGAAGGCCTTTTATACGCAGCGCTAATACAGGATTTTCATGTTTCATAGACAGAACGGGAAGGGCATCTGATTCTGCCTTGGAGCTGTTTAAGCCGGGATATATCACTTCTTTGGTCAGGATAGGCTCTGATAAAGAATTTACCTTTTACACGAGATTCGGGGATATATTTGTATTATTATGCCTTGTTGCGGTCGTCCTTTTTCTGATTGACTATACTTGTTTACACAAGTATAATAGCTAATTACGTTTAGCTTTGTATAAGAATAAAGAAGTTATATATGTATTATGTTTATATCATTAAAACATAGATTGCCTTTTCAATTGGTAAAATTTGTAACGGGGCGTGGCGCAGCTTGGCTTAGCGCGCCTGCTTTGGGAGCAGGAGGCCCTGGGTTCAAATCCCAGCGCCCCGACCATATTGGCAAATTGCAAATAGCTAATAGCAAATAGATACCGGCAAGCAATGTGTAAAATATACAAATGGCAAATTGCAAATAGCTAATAGCAAATAGATAGTAGGTAATGTTTAGATTTGAAGAATTGGATATATGGAAACTTTCTATAGAATACGCTAATGCCATATATAACCTGAGTGAGAAGTTTCCAAATTGCGAAAAATATAATTTGATAATACAACTTAGAAAAGCAGCGCTATCTATATCGAGTAATATTGCAGAAGGTTCAGGTTCTAGGAGTAATAAGAATTTCAGTTCATTTTTAGATATAAGCATAGGGTCTGCCTTGGAAACTGTAAATCTACTATATTTTGCAAAAACTCGAAATTACATTACCGAGAAGACAAGAATAGATTTGTACAACAAAGCAGAAATAATTATTAAAAAGATACGTTCATTCAAAAGACGACTTATTTAATCTATTTGCCATTTGCAATTAGCTATTTGTTTTTATTTTACGAACAGATTGAGATATAGCTTTTAGACTATTTGCCATTTGCAATTAGCTATTTGCTAATATGTGCCCGTAGCTCAGCTGGATAGAGCATCTGCCTTCTAAGCAGAGGGCCGTAGGTTCGAATCCTACCGGGCACGCCATAATTCGGTTATCGGTTTATGGTATTCGGTTTACGTAGAAAGCCGAATACCGACAACCTAAAACCGAACACCGAAACAAGTGTGCCACGATTACTAGATGGCGGGCGTAGCTCAGTTGGCAGAGCACCTGAATGTGGCTCAGGTGGTCGCGGGTTCAACCCCCGTCGCTCGCCCCATATAAAAAACAGCATCCCGGTAAGGATGCTGTTTTTGTTTTAT
>CAZBMI010000011.1:0-15089 GCA_964492885.1 uncultured Planctomycetia bacterium
ACAGCGCCGCCAGGCAGGGGTACACTGCTTACGCTTATCGGAATAATATACAGGCTTTAACCATATTTCTTGATAATAGCTCTGTTATAGTTTGCAGGCAGGGCTGTTTCAGTATTACTGCTGGATTCATCGTATTTCAAAGTAAAGCGCATAGAGATTTCAGGGGACAGCCCTGACGATGTTTCACAGGAGATTTCCGGAAGACTGCAGTCAAAAAAAGGCGATAATATATTCAGGCTGGACATAAAAGCCTGCCAGTATATGCTGGAGAATAACTATCCCGAGCTGAAAGATATAGTTGTACAGAGGTCTCTGCCCGATACGCTCTTTGTCACCTATACGAAACGCAAACCCATATGCCAGGTAAATTCGGGCCGCTATTACCTTGTATCCGGTGACGGTACCATATTGCCTAATCCGCAAATTGCAAAAGAACCGGAGCTGATTACCGTGACGGGCATCAGGATATCTTACCGAACACTTCTGCCTGTAAGAGATTCCTACGCAAAGGGCTTAAAGAAAGCGGTAAGCATAATAAAAGAGATAGAGGACAGCGATTTTTCTAAAGAGTATCAGGAGATAGTGCAGGTTAATGTTTATGACAGCAGTAATCCTGTCCTGCTCTTAAAAGACAGGACGAGAGTTGAGCTTGGCGAGTTCAGTTTTAAAGAAAAAGAACCGCTTTTAAAAGAGATAATAGATGAGCTGAAATCCAAACACAAAAAGGCGCGGGTCATTGACCTCAGGTTCGAGGATGTGATAGTTATACCGGAATAGATGCTGGACGCTGGATGTTGTTGTCATTCTGTCTGAGGGCGCCAGGCCGAGGAATCCAGCGCCCAGAATGACAAAATTCTATACAAACGGACAATACAGGAGATGAGGGTAGAGGGTGAAGAAGAAAGAGAGTATTATAACAGCTATTGATATAGGCGCGTCTAAGGTGTGCTGCCTCATAGCAAAGGCTCCTAAGCCAAAGGGCGTTATAAATGTTTCAGGCTACGGCATATGTCATCATGACTGTGTTAAAAAAGGCGTTGTAGCTGACATAAAATCTCTTTCCGGAATAATTTCAGAAGCTGTATATAAAGCTGAAGAGACAGGCAGACAAAAGGTCCAGTCGGCGTTTTTTAATATATCAGGCACACATTTAAAAGGCATTCTTACCCAGGGCGAAGTAGTAATATCTGACAGGGATAACGAGATAACAAGGCATGATATGGACAGGGTCATATCCAGCGCAAAGGCCATACATATGCCTTATGAGAGGGATATAGTATATTCGGCAAGAAGAGATTTTATAGTTGACGGGGAGAAAGGCATATTAAATCCAGTTGGCATGTTCGGCATGAAACTCGAGACAGAACTATTTCTTATTACGGCAAAGATGTCTATAATCGATAACATGAAAAAGGCTGTAAGCCAATCGGGCATAGGAATCGAAGGGTATATCGTTTCACCACTCGCGGCATCAGCAGCGGTTGTCTCTCAGCACGAGAAAAGCCTGGGCGTTGTATTTATAGATATAGGCGCTGACATGACCGAGATATTAGTTTTTAAAGAGTCCAAACCCGTTTTCCTTAAAGTGGTCTCTTCAGGCGGGGACAACATAACCAAGCGTATTGCAGAAAAACTCTCTCTTCCTGAAGGTACGGCAGAGAGGCTTAAGATAGAGAGCGGCACAACGGAGGCCCTTAAAAAGGATGAGAAGATAGTTGTTGCAGAAGGCCCGCGTAAAAGGAAAATATCGCGCATAATTCTTAGTGACATTTTAAGAACTGAATATACGAACCTGTTTAAGGTTATCAAGAAAGAGCTTGACTCTTCAGGTGTATGTAATAACCTGCCAAGCGGCGCCATAATATGCGGCCAGCCGGTGATGCTTGACGGCTCTTTAGAACTGGCAGAGTCTATATTCGGATTTCCTGTAAAAATGGCTCACATAATGGGCCTGGGTTCATCACCCAAACCGCTTCCAAGCCATATATATGCCGCCTCTATAGGCTTGATAAGAATGGGCAGTATAGCAAGGCAGTCTAAAGTCTCTATATTCAGCATGAGTCCTAAGAATTGGGCCGCGGCTATCGCGGATTACGCCCGAAGGCTATATACCGACTATTTCTAAGTTTTAGTGATTATTAAATTTTATTGACTTGAGTATTATATTATGTTAAAGTATGCAAAATGATTGAGCAAAATCTCGCCCAGGTCAAAGAGAGAATAGAAAATTCAGCAAAGAGAGCGAACCGAAAGCCTGAAGATATCACCCTGGTATGCGTAACAAAGACAGTTGGTTTAAGCGAAATACGGCAATTGGCGTCTTTGGGCGTAACTGATATAGGTGAAAACAGGGTAAAAGACGCTATTTCTAAACATAAGAGCTTAAATAGCCTCAGCGCGGGCCTGAAATGGCATATGGTCGGCCATATCCAGACTAATAAGGCCGCAAAGTGCGTGAAGATATTTGACATAATACACTCCTTAGACAGTTTAAGACTTGCGAATGAGCTCGAAAGACAGGCCAAAGCGCACAGCAAACGCCTCAACTGTTTTATCGAAATCAATGCAGCCGCAGAAGCGGCAAAATACGGTATATCTCCGGAAGACGCGCCGGTTTTCGCAAAAGAGGTATCGTCGCTACAGCACATACGCATAATTGGGCTTATGACAATGGCTCCTCTCGCGGATAACCGGGAAGAGTCCAGGCCTTATTTTAAGAGGCTGCGCGTATTAAGAGACGAACTGCTTAAACAGGAAATTCCGAATACAGATATCCGGCAGTTATCCATGGGCATGACACAGGACTTTGAAACAGCTATTGAAGAGGGCGCTACGTTTGTAAGGATAGGCACAGCCCTGTTCTCCGGTTGAGAGTAGTGTTATATATAATATCAAGTTATGAATAGAAAAATAGCAATCATCGGATGCGGCAATATGGGGGAAGCGCTTTTAAGCGCGCTTATTTCTAATAAGTTATTTCCAAGAAATCGCATAACCGCGGCAGATAAACGCAAGCAGAGATTAAATTATATCAGGAAGAAGTATAAGGTAAATGCTGCCTCAACAAACACCATGGCTGCGGAAGAAAGCAGCATAATTATACTGGCAGTAAAGCCGCAGGATATCGACAGCGTACTGGATGAGATAGCGGATAAGGCCAATAAAAAGCTTGTTATCTCAATAGCCGCGGGTATTACAATAGCCGGGTTAAGAAAGAAGCTAAAGACAGGCAGGCTGGTAAGGGCAATGCCTAATACGCCCGCGCTTGTGAATTCCGCTGTTACGGTTATATGCCCGAGTTTAAAAACCCGCAGGCAGGACACAAAGACAGCGAAAGATATATTCGATTGCGTGGGAGAGACTATCCAGCTTCAGGAGAGGTATATAGATGCCGTAACAGCTGTTTCAGGAAGCGGGCCCGCGTATTTTTTTCTGCTTATGGAGGCTATGCTGGATGCGGCTCAAAGCTTAGGCCTTAAGAAAGACGTGGCATTTAACCTTATCAGGCAGACCGCGTTCGGCGCATGCGCTCTGCAAAAAGCCTCTGATTGCGAGCCGTCGGCCTTACGGGAAAGAGTAACATCCAGAGGCGGCACTACCGCAGCGGCCCTGAAGGTGTTTAAAGACAGGAAGTTTAATAATATCGTAAAAGCAGGATTGAAGGCAGCTGCGGCAAGGTCTAAGCAGCTCTCCTGTAAGTAAAAGGAGCATGATATGTTCATATTGGGCAACCTATTATTAAGCATAGCGCGCCTTCTTGATATTATTATTACACTGCTCTATTGGATTATTATCATAAGGGCGCTTATAAGCTGGGTCAATCCCGATCCATTTAATCCTATTGTTCAGTTTCTGCAGCGAACAACGGATCCGATACTTACTCCCATAAGAAGGGTTTTCAGGATGCAGTTCTGGGCTGTTGATATATCGCCTATTATAGCTGTTTTGGTTTTGCTTTTTATACAGAGTTTTATTGTGCGTACGCTTACTGACATGGCCTTAAGGTTAAGGTGAGGATATCTGTTAAGGTACATACTAAATCATCACAACAGAAAGTTGTTAAGGGCTTTGACGAAAAATACGATGTATATTTAAGGCAGGCCCCTGTTGATAACAAAGCGAATAAGGCGCTTGTAGAGATTCTGGCAGAGTACTTTGACATAAAGAAGAGAGGTATCCGTATTGTTACGGGCAGGGCAAGCCGCAACAAGATAATTGAGATAGACAGTAATCATTAAGGATTAAGTTGTAAGTATTAAGAAAATGGAACGGAGGTTTAAAAGTGAGCACCCCGAAAAGAAGGCATTCAAAGACAAGAGGGAGGAAGCGCCGCACGCATTACAAGCTGGAGAAGCAGTCTGTTGTCAAATGCTCAAACTGCGGAAGTATAGTCCTGCCCCACCACGTCTGCTCGAATTGCGGTTTTTATAAAGGCAGGCAGATTATTGTAAAAAAAGAGAAAGATAAGAAGCCCAAGAGATAAGGAGCCTTCAAAAGTATGCGTATAGCAGTAGACGCAATGGGCGGTGATAACGCGCCTTACGTGAGCATAGAAGGCGCGCTGATGGCTGCCAAAGACTTTGGATACGATATCGTGCTTGTAGGCGATAATACCGCTATCCAGCAGGAGCTCTTTAAGAAAGGTGTAAGCGCTCCGAAAAATATATCCGTATGCCATGCCTCTGAAGTTATAGGCATGGATGAGCCCGCCGCTATAAGCGTGCGCAGGAAGAGGGACTCTTCTATAAACGTAGGCGCAAGGCTCCTGCGAGACAGCAAGGTAGATGCTTTTGTTTCAGCCGGTAATACAGGGGCTGTGGTGTGCGCGGTTGCTTTACGCATGGGGCTTTTAAAGGGTGTCCACCGCCCCGGCATAAGCATGATATATCCGACCTTAAAGGACCTTTGCGTGCTGATAGATGTCGGAGCGAATATAAACCCTAAGCCCGAGCATCTTTTACAGTACGCTATAATGGGTGATGTGCTTCAGAGATACCTGCTTAATAAAAAGGTTGTAAAGGTAGGGCTTCTTAATGTTGGCGAAGAAGACGCCAAAGGCACGGATTTCATAAAAGATACACACCGCCTGCTCAATTCCAGCGCTTTGAAATTTATAGGCAATGTAGAGGGCGGAGATATATATACAGGTGATTATGATGTTATTGTATGCGACGGTTTTGTAGGCAATGTGGTGCTTAAGGTTTCTGAATCACTGGCGCATACTTTGACAATATTTTTAAAGAGAAAGCTGAAAGAAGGCATAATAACTCAGATAGGCGCGCTTCTGAGCATGCCGGCGTTTAAAGCGCTCAAAAAAGAGATAGACTATTCTGAATACGGCGGCGCGCCGCTTCTGGGGGTAAACGGTATTACTATTATCGGCCACGGCAGTTCCTCGGAAAAGGCTATCAAGAACGCCATAAGAGAAGCAGCCGAGTTTGTAAGCCTTAAGGTTAACCAGCATATAATGGATGCTCTCGCGCAATAGAAAGGACACCGTCAGATGACCAAGAAAAGACAAGTCGGTATTACAGGGCTTGGAATGTACGTGCCAAAAAAAGTTCTTACCAACAAAGACCTCGAGAAGATGGTTGATACATCGGATGAGTGGATAACCACCAGAACAGGAATAAAGAAGCGCAGGCTTGTCCAGCCCGGGACACCCTCAAGCACACTTGCCTCAAACGCGGCAAAAAAAGCCCTTGAAGCCGCAAAGCTGAAACCCGAAGAAGTTGAACTTATAATAGTAGCTACCATTACCCCTGATATGCCGTTTCCGTCTACAGCGTGTTTTGTCCAGTCGAAGATAGGCGCGAAGAAGGCGGCCTGTTTTGATATAGGCGCGGCATGCTCGGGATTTATATATGGCCTGGTTTCCGCGAAACATTTCATAGAATCAGGCATGTATAAGAACGCTCTTGTAATAGGCGTTGAGGTGCTTACTTCTGTTACCGACTATACGGACAGGAATACCTGCGTTCTGTTTGGTGACGGAGCAGGAGCTGCCGTGTTACAGCCTGTTACTTCGGGCGGGATACTCTCGCATTATCTTGGCGCCGACGGTGACCTGGCTAATCTATTATATCTCCCCGGAGGCGGTTCGCGCAATCCGGCGTCAAAAGATACTGTAAAGGATAAGCTGCATTACATAAAGATGAGCGGAAGCGAGGTGTTCAAATCAGCCGTTAGGCTTATGACGGACGCCGCGACTCATGCTGTCTGCGACGCGAATTTAGGATGCAAGGATATATCGCTTCTTATACCTCACCAGGCTAATATAAGAATCATAAATTCTGTAAGGCAGAGGATAGGCCTTCCCGAAGAGAAGGTTTATATGAATGTTGACAAATACGGCAATGTATCGGCAGCGTCAACTATTATGGCTTTATGCGAGGCTGTAAAAGAGAAGAGGATTAAAAAGGGCGACGTTGTTGTGCTTGTCGCTTTTGGAGCGGGCTTTACCTGGGGGTCGATAGTCATAAAATGGTAGAAGCGGCTTTTATATTTCCGGGGCAGGGCGCTCAGTTTGTAGGCATGGGGAAGTCTCTTTACGAAAAACACGATATCGCGAAAAAGACTTTTGACCAGGCTGACGAGATACTGGATTTTAAATTAAAGGACCTCTGCTTTGACGGGCCTGCCGAAGAGCTCACAAAGACCGAGAACTGCCAGGCTGCTATACTCGTTGCCTCTGTTGCTGCTTTGCGCGTACATCTTTTAGAGAAAAGTGAATTTACTCCTGAGGTTGCCTTGGGCTTGAGCCTGGGTGAATATACGGCTCTTGTAGCGGCAGAGTCTCTATCTTTTAGTGATGCTCTAAAGCTGGTTCGATTAAGAGGCCGGCTGATGGAAAAGGCATCAAGAAATAATCCGGGAAAGATGGCATCGATAATCGGGCTTGATATCAAGTCAACAGAAGCCTTGTGTAACGAGACGGGCGCGGAGATAGCGAATCTCAATTGCCCCGGCCAGGTAGTAATTTCCGGCACTGTAGAAGCTGTTAATAAAGCCGTTAGCATGGCTAAGGATAAGGGCGCAAAACGCGCTATAACACTTGATGTAAGCGGGCCTTTTCATTCATCACTTATGGCGCAAGCTTCACACGGGCTTAAAGAGGCCCTGAAAGATGTTATGGTACTGCCGCCTAAGATACCTGTTATAAGCAATGTGATGACTTATTCACAGGATGACCCCGGGCAGATAAAAGAGAATCTTGTTGACCAGATAAGTTCTACTACTTACTGGGAGGAATCTATAAGGAATGTTGTCTCACGCGGGGTTAAGACATTTTTAGAGATAGGCCCGGGAACCGTGCTGAAAGGCCTTTTGCGCCGCATAGACCCTGAGCTTGTCTGTCATAATATATCCGTGTAACTAAAAAAAGGAGGGGAAGGAATATGAAGCGCTTGTTATTGCTGTTTACGTGCGCTGTTCTTATTTTCAGCGCGGCTGTCTGCTATGCTCTGCCCGTAGGAAACATAGGTTCTCCCGCGTCATTCAAGAAAGGCATGATTACTAAAGACGAAAAGAGCCAGTTTGGTTTTGTGCTTGGAGCTGAGGTTGATTTAAACGCGGACCACAACATGAAAGACCAGGCAAAGGATACCGAATACTCTTTCTATGGAGGCAGGGCAGGAATAGTTATGGCTGATAGGGCATGTGTCTACGGCCTGGTAGGCGCTGCTGAGGCAGAGCAGAAATATAAGATTTCAGGTAAAGAGGTGGAGTGGGATACAGATGCCGACCTCTCCTGGGGCATAGGCGGCACCGTTGTTGTATATGAAAAAGATGTAGAATATTCTACCAACAAGGGTGTAATGCGCGTAGGTTTTGACGGTAAATACAGAGTTTCAGACCTTGATGTAGATAAGGTAAAGATAGATAATGCGGTATATCATTCGTCAGACGCGGCTGTTACAGAGCAGAAGTTCGACTGTGATGAATGGCAGGTAGCGGCAGGCGTGTCATTCCAGTTTAACACCGTATCTCCTTACGCAGGTGTCAAGTATTCGGACGCGAGCGGCGAGGCAAAAGCTACTGTATCAGGTAAGTCATATGAGTATGATTTTGACCCGAAATCGAATTTCGGCATATTCGCGGGTGTCGACATACTGGCGTTTGACTGTTTTACCATAAACGCGGAAGGCCGTTTTATAGACGAGACCGCGTTTTCAGCAGGTGCCACGCTTAAATTCTAAGCGCGCGTTTTTATAGGTTAGCGCATATTTAAACAGGAGGTGCATTATGTAACAGAAACAGCTGGACATAACCAAATGCTTTACAGACGCCCTGGAAGTTTATAAGTCAAATGTGCTTATGCTTTTGCTGTCGGTTTTGTTATTCCAGGTTATATCCTTGTTTACCCTGCTCATACTGGCAGGCCCGCTGTTCGGCGGATACTGCCTTATGACAATGAACGCCATGCGAAAAGAGGATAAGAAGATTGAATTAAATGACATGTTTAAAATGTTTTCGAAATTCGGCCCGTTTTTAGGGCTCTTCTTTTTGCAGGGGCTGGCTGTATTCGCGGGCTTAGTGCTTCTTATTGTCCCCGGAATAATCCTTATGACAATGTGGCTCTATACATATTTTATCATGGTTGAAAGAGACACGGGCATAATAGACTCAATGAAAGCAAGCTGGAGGCTGGTTGTGGATAAAGGTTTCTGGATGAACCTGGCTATAGCTGTTATATACATACTCTTAAGCGGTTTGTCCGGACAGATACCTGTAGTAGGTTGGATAGTAAGTCTCTTTGTCGTGCCTTTTGCCATACTGCTTATCACATCAGCGTATTTACAGCAGATAGAGACACCAGAGGCTGCTGCTTCCGAGGACCGACCCTTTGCTGACACAGGCGAGGAAGCAAAGTCTTAAATAATCTTATAGCGCGTGAGGCCATGCTTCTGATACAAGCGTGGCCTCTTTTTTTGGATTCATTATTATCAAAGAAGAGAATATCTTCCTAAAAAAAGAGATGAAAAGATTATTAACGGTTTTAATATTATGCCTCTTAGTGTTTTGTGCATATGTTTTGCCTGCTGTTGCAGCTGATTACTGGTCATCAGGCCGGGATACGTATAACGGGCAATACAAACCTTCCGGGGCAGACAGCGCGGAACGTGAGAGCAAGATACCCGTCAAGAAATGGCTTATACTTTTTGGCACCCTCTCCGGCTTTGCCCTGCTTCTTCTGATAGTCCTTGAGATAGGCGGCGGAGGGCTTTTGCCGGAAGCTATAGAGAATATAATCGCTAAGATATGCGTGGTTATTATAGCGATAACATTGTGTCTTTTCTTTTATTACCTGACGTCAATATTCGTATTTCTTATAATGATACCAATAGCCCCTGCCGCAGCCGGGTATGTGCACATAAAGCGTAAATTAAAGGATACGTACAAAAGAAAGTTCGGTAAAGCGTCTTCGCCTGAGAGATGGATATGCAGGAAATGCGGTTTTGAAAATAACAATCTTGTTACCGAATGTGAGCATTGCGGAGAAAGCAGCAGCGCGCGTCAAAACAGCAGACCGCAAGAGACGTGGAAATGCGATAACTGCGGTTATCTCAATACAGCCGATGAGAAGAGCTGCGCAAGATGCGGCACAAGAAAGACAGGGGAGTAAGATTAAAATGTCCGAGTATATCTGCCCACACTGCAAAAAACCTATTTATGATGACGATGCCTTAAGGTGCCTTTATTGCGGGGAGCTCTTAAACCGCAAGGTAGGCTTTTTAAGTGACATGCGGTATTCACACGCAGCGACGGTTTTTATAATTATTTTAGTATTGGCTTTTATAATTTTTTTCATTATGAGATTATAATAAAAAGGTGTATTTAAATGCTCTGTCCATACTGCGCGGAAGAGATAAAAGACCAGGCCATAAAGTGCAAGCACTGCGGCGAGTTTCTTAAGAAACCCGAACAGGAGAAGTGGTATTTTAAGACCTACTGGCTGGTCATAGCATTTTTATGTATTGGGCCTCTTGCTCTTGTTCTGTTATGGATTAATCCAAGGTTTAACAGCAAAAATAAGATAATAATATCGGTGATTGTCCTGGCAGTAAGTTATATTTTCGGTGTTTTGTTTGTTGAGTCCTTAAGAAAGATTATGGAATATTACCAGCAGATTTTGGCGCTATGAAGAAAAGCCAGATAATAATGGTATGGCTTTTGCCTGTTATTGTAATAGGAGGGCTATTCTATCCTTTATTGGGGTATCTGGTAATAGGCATGATGGCTTTTTTGCTGACAATGTCATTTTTTAAAGGCAGGTACTGGTGCAGTAATCTATGCCCAAGAGGCGCCTTTTTAGATATAGCACTTTCAGGGATAAGCCTTAAAAGGTCCGTGCCCAAGCTGTTTGCCAGGCAATGGTTCCGCCGGCTTGTCGCGCTTTTATTTATGGGTTTTGCGGCATTTAGAATAATGCGCGCGGGAGGCAGCCCCGTTATTATGGGTTCTGTATTTGTATCAATGTGCCTTCTTACAACTATTATATCTATTATCCTTGGAATCGCGACAAGGCACAGGACATGGTGCGGCATATGTCCAATGGGCTTTTTTCAGGAGAAGATACATAAGCTGAATTCGGCAAAGCATTAACAACGGCTTTCGGGCACAGGTATTTAGCTTTAAGAACGATTCTTGGCGTGAAGCGGTAAAGATACGATAAACGCAGTGCCTTTACCGGCAGCGCTGCTCGCCAGTATGTTTCCTGAATGCTCGTTTACTATACCCTGCACCACCGAAAGCCCTAATCCCGTACCGCTG
The DNA here is from genome assembly GCA_964492885.1 of uncultured Planctomycetia bacterium. Lineage (GTDB taxonomy): Bacteria > Omnitrophota > Gorgyraeia > JABMRG01 > JABMRG01 > CAZBMI01. Next base: position 10,774 of record CAZBMI010000011.1, read on the forward strand.
TCCTTGGAGGAGAAGAACGGTTCGAATATCCTGTTTAGGTTGTTTCTTTTTATGCCGGAACCGTTATCGCGTATCTCTATTTCAAGGTTATCATTTGATTGTCTTGTCGATATAGCAATCTCACCCTTGTAGCTCACAGCCTCTATGGCGTTTTTTATCAGATTAAAAAACAGGTGCTTAAGCTTAACCTTGTCAGCGGTTATAAGGCCGCAGGTCTTATCGTAGTTTCTTACAATATTTATCTCTGTTTTTAAAATTTCGCCTGATAACAGCCTTAAGGTATAGTCTAATATCTCATGGATGTCACACAGGGAGATATGCAGGGCAGAGGGTTTTGCGAATTCAAGAAGCTGGCTTACCAGCGAGTTTATCTTTTCCGCCTCAGCCGTTACTATCTGTGAGAAGTTGTCCCTGAAATCCTTATCATTGTATTTTTCAGGCAGGTATTCGCTGAAGGTCTTTATGGCGGTTAAAGGGTTTCGTATCTCATGAGCCAGGCCCGCGGCAAGCTGGGCGAGCGCCTTACTCTTATCTGATTCTACAAGCTCCTTCTGGAGTTTCCGGTACGCGTTTCTTACGTAAAACCTTTCTATTAAGGCCTCGACCCTGTTTTTTAGAGGGGTAAACAGAAGCGCTATGACTGTTGCCGCAGTCATGCTTATCCAAATCGAATTGTATCCTATGGCATTTCTTAAGAACCTTTCGGATAAAAGGACTATTATAAGATACGCGAGCATAATCGTAATGATGGATACAGAATAGACAAGGGTCTGCCTTATCGCGATATTAAGCTCTAACGCGTCGTGTTTTAAGACCGCTATAGCGAATATGACAGGATATAGAAAAATTATATGCTCGCCAAACGGCGGTACGGGAATGTTATAAAACAGAGGGTATATTGTAGCGCCTCCTGCAAAACCTATAAAAGAAGCTACGAGAACATACTTTATCTGTATCTTCTTAATCTGCGCTGAAAGAGAATAGTTGGCAATGAGCAGGTATGTTGCGTATCCTGCTGTGGCAAGATATACAGCTATCCATAAAATATATGAAGGCCCTGCCGTTGCGTAGAAGTTAAAAAAGAGTTTGGGTTCTATATTTTTAATAAAATAAGGCGTATAGCTTAGAAGCATAAAGAGTATGCTTATGGCATACGCGGATTTTAGTAAGTGTTTTTTATCTATCTTTAAAAGGTCGGTTACGAAATTCAGGTAACATACAGGTATGAATATCGCCGCGCTGTGCAGTATGTATAGAGACAGCATCGCGAATGTGTAATTTTTGGCAGCATAATGCAAAAAGAGGAAAGCGCTCCATAAAGCTACTGCCAGGTTAAGCCGCAGGAGAGAAGAGTGCAGGCGGTTTTTCGGGTTTTTAAAGAATACGAACAGCCCTAAGCCAAGGGCTGTTACTGTTGTAAGCAGGGAGGTTATGTAGTATGAAATCATAATTGCGAGACAGCTTTTTTTACTGTATCGATTATGGTATCTGCCTCAAAGGGTTTTGTCACGTAATAGGCCGCGCCTGTATTTAATAATTTTGAGGCTGTCTCAACACTCTGATATCCTGTTATGATTACAACAGGCACGTTATTATTTTTATCCCTTATCTGTCTTAAGGTCTGCATGCCGTTTATCCCGGGCATCTTGATATCCAGAAGCACGGCTTTTGTGTCAGGGTTTTTATCGAGTTTTTCGATTGCCTGCGCGCTGTTTTCAGCAGAGATTATCTCGTAAATATCAGAAAGTATAAGCTTAAGCGATTCACGAATGCCTCTTTCATCGTCACATATAAGTATCTTCTTGTCTTTCATCGAATTGTCTCCTAAAGGGCCGGAGGAGTGATTACGCACAATGCCCTTGTTTCTCCGGTGCCCGCATTTTTATAATAGTGCTTTGTTGACGCGTCAAAATACAATGTCTCGCCCTTTTTAAGGGTAATGGTTTTACCGCTTACAGTAATGCTTAACCCGCCTTTTAATACATAGATGAATTTTTCAGTGCCTTTTGGAAGCTGTTCTGTTGTGCTTTTGCCCGAAGGGGATACTTTCAGCATAATCGGCATCATCTTTTTGGAGAGAACGCTGTTTGTAAGCATGTTGTACGATGCCTTATCATTATGAAGAAATACATCCGTACGGTTTTCCTGTGTTTGATGTTCAACAGGAGCGTTTTCACTTTCCGTATCAGCGTAAAGCTGTGAGAGATTCTTTCCAAGAGTCTTTGCTATCAACCGGTGCGACTCTATAGTGCCTGTCATCTTGCCTGTTTCTATCCTGCTTAAAGTGGCAAGCGCGACACCGCTTGTCTCTGAAAGTTCCCTCAGCGTCATCTTGGCTTCTTTGCGTAAGCTTCGTATTCTTTCTGATATATTCATATGAAAAATATAACAACAAATTGCAACTTTGTCAAGTGGAATTTGATGAAAAACAAAAAAAACCGCGTTATGTTTGATTTTTCTTAAAAATTATGTTGACAAATCATCAAATTATTGATATAACTGTTTTTCCGGGGAATTTTAACATATTTAAGGAGAGGAGCCTGATATGGAAAAACAGAAAAAAACAGCCGCGAAAAAGAGAGATTCTAAAAATATAAACCCAAAATTTATTAAACTTAAGAAATGGATAAATACCCTGTTGGTCCTTTTAAGCTTTTTTTTAATTTCTGGCAGCGGATTTTCTTATGACGGGCTTTTGTGGAAAAGCTCAGACAGAGGTATTGATGAGCCCATCGTAAGCACAGTATATGCGCTCAGGAGCAATGGTAATACATTATTCGCGGGAACAGGAAAGGGCATATACAGGAGTACAGATTCAGGGAAAAACTGGATAAGAACTTTTAAGGCGCAGGGGAGAAGCGGCACGATAAATTTTTTCTCTTCTGACCCGGCCGAGCCATCCAGAATATTTGCTGCTACTTCAGATGGTTTATACGCGAGCTTTGATAACGGCATTAGCTGGAACAGGCTGTTTAAAGGCATGGATGAGTATCAACGGAAGGTAAATTGCGTATCTGTAAGCCCTGACAGCAGTTTTGCCATGATAGGCACGGACAGGGGGGCATTTAAGAGTTCCGGGGCTTTTAAGGAGTGGACTGCTGTGGAGACTTTTATCAATAAAGAAGTGAGCTCTATCGCTATAGGCAAAGGCTTTATATTTATATGTACCAATGAAAGCGTCTATTATTCGGAAGATGACAGCTTCTTATGGAAAAGAATATTTATAGCCAGCGCGCATGGCGAGGAAGCCGAAGGATACGATGATTCCGGCTATGATAATGAAGACAGCTTTAACCAGCTGAATTTTCTTGTAATGGACAGTAAAGGGGCATACCTGGCATCGGATTACGGTGTATACAGGTACTTGTTGGAATCAAAAGAATGGGAGGCGCTTTCACGCGAAGGCTTATTGACAAACAAGGTACACGCTCTTTCTGTATGCGATCAAGCGTTATTTTGCGCTACAGACAAAGGGGTATTTAAGTATAGTAAGGAAGAAGAAAGATGGAGAAGCCATTCCGCGGGGCTTACCACATTAAAGGTTAATATGATAGATAGTTTATATTCTCAGGGCATTATATTCGCGGCAACCGAAAGGGGTTTGTTTAAGGCTGATTTTAAGAACACAGATGCATCTGAAAAAAGCAAGCGCAATAAAGATACTTATGGCGATGTTTTCATTAAAGAGCCCGGCATATTGAAAGTTCAGCAGGCTGCTATAGATTACGCGGAAGTCTCTCAGAAAAAGATAGAATGGATGCGCAGGCAGGCTATGAATAAGGCGTTTTTACCGAAGGTAAGCCTCGGCCTTGACGGAGATACCGGCAGGACAATTGACTTAGACAGAGGGGGGACTAAAGACAGGGATTTTTATATTGAAGGCCCGCGCGATAAGAGTTTCGGATGGGATATAGACATATCATGGGATTTAGGAGAGCTTATCTGGAATGATGACCAGACCAATATAGACGTGCGCTCCAGGCTCATGGTTCAGCTGAGAAATGACGTGCTTGACGAAGTGACAAAGCTATATTTCGAGAGGAGAAGACTGCAGATTGAATTTTTAAAGTCCCCGCAGGATGATGATGAAAAAAGAGCGCTTAAGCAGCTGCGCATAAATGAGCTTACCGCTAATATAGACGCTCTTACCAGCGGGTATTTTTCGGATTACATAGAAAGCAGAAGATTGCAATCAAGGCCAAGGTAAGGCATTGGAAAAGATAATTACCGGCTGTTTTTAAATAGCAAAACTTTTTTTATCCATAATGTAAAATATTATGTGCACTTTCGCTTTGTCATTGCGAACGGAGTGAAGC
>CAZBMI010000012.1:0-12078 GCA_964492885.1 uncultured Planctomycetia bacterium
AAAACACAGGCAGTTGCGTCATATAATAGTGTTACCGAAAACAGGAGGCAATACTCATGACGACAGCTTCCAAGAGAGATTATATGGGTATAGTGCATAACAGGTATTTCAAGTCTTCAAAGTAAGATGCTCCTCCTGCCTTGTCACCAAACCTGGTTCCCTTGAGCTTGATACTGTTGCCCACTGCGGGCAATCTTCTGCTGGTGAGTTTATCTATACGGTTAACTCCGTCGATCTTGCCACGTGTTGGGTATCAAGAAGGGCTGTATTAGGCAAAGGCCAATATGGTATGCAAATGGCAATTGATGATATTGGCAAAGAGCTGCCTTTTAAGATTATGGACATTGACTTTGATAATGGCGAGGAGTTTATGAACTGGCACCTTATAAGGTATTGCAAGCTTAATTCCATAGGGTATACACGTTCAAGACCGTATAAAAAAGATGACCAGGCGCATATTGAGCAGAAAAACTCAACGCATGTAAGACGTGTATTCGGGCGTATAAGGCTGGATAAACCGGAGGTAGTTGAGCTTATGAATGACCTATACCGTAACGAGTTGTGCTTATACCATAACTTCTTCAAGCCTTCCCAGAAGCTTGTATTTAAAAAGGTTATAGGGTCTAAAATGAAGCGTAAATTTGACAGGATCCAGACTCCCTACCAAAGAGCGCTTGCTTCCGCAGATATTAAGAAAGCTGATAAAAATAAACTTAAAGCCATCTTTGAATCAATTAACCCTGTTGAGCTAAAAAGAACTATTGACAGAAAGATTAATGCTGTTTTCGCATTGCAATACAGAAAGGAAAAACATGCTGCCGCTTAAGGTATTTTACTTCTTTATTACGGTAACAGTTTTATATGACTTGACGGGGAGTTTGCGGTGATTTTTATTATTTTTTCGTGATAAATGGATGCAGAGCAGCCTATTTTTGGTGTCCATATAGGTGTCCATAGAGTATTAAGAACGGTTAAAAACCATTAAGAACAGTTAAAATAAAAATACTTCGTAAGTTCTTTACGGAGTATGTAATTACAACAAAATCAACAAGTTATGAAAAACGACTCTTTCACAACCCCATTCAAGTGCGCTAGCCAAACTGCGCTACGCCCCGACGCTATATATGCCAAATTAAATGAGCACATCACTTACAGAGCCCTTTAGGGCGATGTAAGTGATAGGTGCGAATTTAATCCGCCGTAGCCTCTACCATCATATTCGAATTGCAAGGCGAAGGCGGACTGCGCTACGCCCCGAACCAAAATTGTCAATCGCTGCGTTAGGAATTTGACCATCATCTATTCTGCTTTCTTATCCCTTAGCATAAGATCGCTTACTGCTGTATGAGGATTCTTCTCCCTGAAAAGGACGTGATAAACCTGTTCTGTAATCGGCATCTCTATGCCAAGATTCTTTGACAATCCATAGACAGACCTTGTTGTCTCTACGCCTTCCGCGACCATCTCTGTATTATCCAGTATTTCAGAGAGCTTTTTTCCCTTTGTTATCTCCTGTCCTACTTTGCGGTTTCTGCTGAAAGGGCTTATACATGTTGTAACTAAATCTCCCATGCCGCTTAAACCGTTAAACGTCGCTTCATCCGCGCCAAGGGTTATTCCAAGCCTCTTCATCTCTACCAAGCCCCTTGTGAAAAGAGCTGCCTTGGCGTTTGTCCCGAGATTCAAGCCGTCGGATATACCTGCGGCAATAGCTATAATATTCTTTAAAGCTCCGCCCAGCTCTACGCCTATGACATCCCCGGACGTATAGACCCTGAAGCGTTCTGACATAAAAAGTTCCTGCGCTCTTTTGGCAATATCGCTCTTTTTTGACGCGATAACACAGGAAGCCGGAAGGCCGTTAGCTATCTCATGGGCAATAGTGGGCCCTGAGAGGACAGCTATATCAGCAGGCTTCATAGTTTCCTGTATGATTTCTGAGGGCCTCTTAAATGTCTTAGCCTCTATGCCCTTTACCACGCTTATGATTATAGCGTTTTTGGGCACAATATCCTTAGCCCTGGATATTACATTGCTTAAAAACTGTGAAGGGACAGCTATTATAACTGCTCTTGCCTTGCTTAGCGCGCTTTCCAGGTCTGCTGTTATATCCAAAGATTCGGGTATCTTAACGCCAGGAAGAAATTTCTGGTTCATGCGCTGTTTATTTAGTATATCCGCGTAACCGGGAAACGCGCTCCATAAACTTACGGGAAAGCGTTTTTTTGACAGCAAAATGGCTAAAGTAGTACCCCATCCACCGTCTCCTATTATGCTTATTTTACCTGTATTGGCCATGGTTATACAAGTATAACAAATAGTGTATATAACGTCAAGAAAATAGAAAGCCGGATAAACGCTTTTTGGGGTAAGGTAAACAGCTTGATTATTGCTGGGCAGAGAGCATATCTCTTGCTTTCATGGCATCAGCGCTGGAAGGATAGGCCTTTATAAGCTGGTTATAGGCCTGCTCTGCTTTATTTACATCTTTTAAGTCATTCTGGTATATTGACGCTATGCCGCACTGCGCGAGACTGGCGAATTCAGAATCAGGAAAATCTGTTGTTACCTTCTCAAATGCCCTGATAGAAGATTCATAATCACCGGCAAAATAGAAGTTTGAGCCTATAAACATAAATATCTTATCATTATATCTTGGGTCAGGATACTGCGTAAGCAGGCCCTGCAGATACGCTGTCTTCTCTTTTATAAGCCCGGTGTCACCTTTGTCCACAGCTTGCGTAACACTCTCAATCGCCTCAAGCACCTTGGCAGGTATCAGGGGTCTTACTGATGAGGGTATATATACAAGTGTGGGCCTGCTTAAAAGCTCGTTAACCCTCTCAGGGCCTGTGCCCAGAAGAAGCATTAAGTTAGGCGCCTCAACAAGCTGGTAGAGCTCAAGCATGGTCTTCCATTCCCTGTCTGAAAACAGGCTGGGAGTTGTGGAATAGTTATAAGATTCCGTAACAGCCTTTTGGCCTGCGGATATGTATGCGGGTACAGCCTTAAAGTCATCGGATTTTAAAGGGTGCATCTTAGGCGTAATCTTTACCCTTCCCTCAAGAACACCCAGCCATGTATCATTATCAAATACTTTTACCATAAACGCGGTGCCTACTACCTCCGCGTCGCAGGCAGGTGTATACACGCTCATCTTTGAACCTTTGAATTTCCCGGTTGTATTAACAAGCAGGTTACCGTATGATAAACTGAAACCTGTATCAATATTACGGGGCCCGTTCTTCAGTCTTGACAAGACCATTAATGATTCATCTTTTAATCTTGCCCTGAACTTGCCCTTTGAAGCCAGGTTTAGTATCGCGCCGTCTTCAAGTTTTATCTTGTCACCTGCGTTCAGTCGCATATCGGGTTTTGGCCTTACCCAGTCAGTGTCCATACGTTTGTATATCCTGATATCGCCTGAAGCAAACTCGATAAAAGGCGCCTTTTGCAGCGCCTGTGACCTTATACCCAATGCCAGGGAGATTATAAGAAGAAATGACGCGGCTGCCCTAACCGTAACAGGAACAGGCGCTATTATCCTATTATTGATTCCCGAAAATACTCTTGCCAACCTTGCCTTCAGGCTCCGTTCTGCGCGCTTTTCAATAGCCTGCTCAAGAAGCCTGTTGAATTCAAAATCAAACCCGGCAGGCTCCTCTATCGGCCTAAGATGGGACAGAGAGGCTCTCAAGGCTTTTAAGGTATTCATATATTTGCTGCAGCGGGGGCAATCAGCAATATGAGCCTTCAAAGCCTCTCTTCTTTTTTTGCTGTATTTTCCGTCAACATACAGCGAAATATCTTTAAATTTAATCCCGCATTTCATCTAACTATACTCCGTTTTTAACATAATCGAGAAAAATTGCTAATTTTTTTCTTGCGCGCCATAAACGTGAACCCACCGTCATCATGCTGCAGTTCATTACCTTTGACGCCTCTTGATATGAAAAACCTTCTATGTCGCATAATATCACGGTTTCTTTTAAATGAGCCGGGAGCTTGTCTATGGCCTGCTGGATAAGCTCCTCTGCTTCCTTGGTACGCGCATTCTCAACAGGCCCTTTTGAGCCGTTTTCTATAGTCTCAAAAGGGGATATCTCTTTTTCCCCTATTGAGCGCGAGCCTCTTCTTTTCGGCTCTGCCCTCTTATCGTAAGAGGCGTGCCGTAAATAGTTTTTCGCAAGATTACCAGCTATCTTGTAAAGCCAGGAGGAAAATTTCGCCCGCGGCTCATACTTGTGCAGGTTCATATACGCCTTTACAAAGGCCTCCTGCGTGAGCTCTTCTGCGCTATGACGGTTGCCAATGAACCGGTACAGATAATTTAATATCGGCCTCTTGTAAGCTTGATAAAGTTGTTCAAAGGCCTCTTTGTCGCCTTCCTGCGCGCGTATTACAATGCTTTCATCTTCCATATATTCAAAACCTTAAGTTCAAGATATATTCCCGATTTTTTTGTAAAAAGTTACAAAGGTTACAAAAAGTTAAAAAGTTTAAACCTTAACCTTATTTGAGATTGCCGCGTCGTGCCTTTGGCACTCCTGGCAATGACCGCTATTGTCATTGCGGGCAAAGCCCTGTTACAAATTTATATGCAAAGTTAATATCAGCAAAATTTGTAACCGGGCAAAGCGAAGCAATCTCATGCAGCTTAATACTTAATTCTTATTTCTCAACCTTCTGCCCTATTTTATACTCAGTACCCTTTATCAGGCGCGAGATGTTTGTGCGGTGCTTGAATATTATAAACAATCCCAATATAACAGAAAGGCATATATACTCATTAGGTTCACGGAATATAAGCATAAAGACAGGCAGGCTTATTGACATTATTATGGAACTCAGCGATACATACCTGAAGCAGAACGCGCTTATGCCCCATGCGCAGAGGCCTGAGAGCATAGCCAGAGGCGCAAGTCCCATAAACACGCCTATCGCGGTTGCTACCCCTTTTCCGCCTTTAAAACCTAAAAATATTGTCCATATGTGGCCGCATACAGCGGAAAGCCCGAGTATTATTTTAAAAAGAGGCGGATCAAGCTGAGCACTCGGCATGTAAAAAACTCCTGCTATAACAATAACAGCGAAAGTGCCTTTTAAGGCATCGAGCAGAAGAGCAATAACACCGGGCACCCTGCCTGCCGCGCGCATAAGGTTTGTAGCGCCGGCGTTACCGCTTCCATGCTTTCGTATGTCAATGCCTCTTAAAGTCCTTCCCAATATATAACTGAAGGGTATCGCGCCGATAATGTATGATAGTATAACAGCTATTATAAGGTTAAGCATGATTCAATGGTATCCTTTTTGGTCTTTTCTTTAGAGGAGTGAAACGCTTGTCATTCAAAACGAAACCCCGAACCGAATGTTACATCTGGTTCGGGGCAAAGTGAAGAATCTAAATGTCTAGATTCTTCGGCTTCGCCTCAGAATGACAATGATGAAAACTCCTGGTTCCTGATTAAAATTTATTATATCTACTTCCTGCTTCTAAGCTCAAAGCGTATCGGCACACCCCTTAAATCAAATTCTTTTCTTAAGCTGGCCTCAATAAACCTCACATACTCTTTTCTTATAATCTTTGGGTTGTTGCAGAACATGGTAAATTCAGGCGGCGCAGTGCCTGTCTGCGTTGCGTAGTATATCCTGGGCCTTGTCCTCTTATGCGTAACATGGGGGGTCCTGTCCTGAAGCCTTTTTAAGAATTTATTCAGCTGCGGAGTAGATATCAGGCTGTGGGATTTTTTAGAAATCTTACACGCCGCGTCGAGTGCCTTTACTATATTATGCTTGTCTTTACATGATGTAAATATAACCGGCATCCATTCTATAGGCCTGTATCTGCTTATAAGTGACTTCCTGAAGGCCTCCGCATCCGCGGGCTTTACAAGGTCCCACTTATTCACGAGTAAGATACAGGTCTTGCCCTGTTTTATCACGTAATCGAGCACAGCGATATCATCCCTGCGTAAACCGCTTATAGCCTCAACCATGACAAGCGTTGTATCAGAGCGCCTTACAGCCTCCTTTGTACGGGATAAGCTGAATATCTCAACAACATCCTTGATTTTCTTCTTATGCCTTATGCCGGCCGTATCGATTATTACGAGTATGTCGTTGTCTCTCTTTATGGTAATATCAATAGAATCCCTTGTTGTGCCCGGTACATCATCTATAAGAAGCCTCTCCTTATCAAGCAGACAGTTTATAAATGATGACTTGCCGACATTCGGTTTTCCTGTTACAGCTATTTTTATCTGATTAGCCTGCTCTGTATCCTTGCCCCTTGACTCTTTTTTTACAGTTTTATTATATTCTATTATGTAATCTGATATATCCGAGAAGAGCTTGTTTAAGCCCCTTTTGTGCAGGACGGATATCGGATAGGGCTCTCCCAGCCCCAACTTGTAAAAATCGAAAGAATCATTTATGGTACGTGTATCATCTACTTTATTTACCACCAGAAAAGCCTTTTCTTTTGTCTTGCGTATTATATCAGCGATATGCTCATCCTGGTAGGATACTCCGGCGGTTATATCAGTTACGAATATAACCGCGTCAGCTTCGTAAATTGCCTGGCTGCTCTGCTTGTAAACAAGCTTCTCTATAGGCTCTTTGGGCTTGGATACAATACCGCCTGTATCTATCAGGATAAGCCCCTGCTTATTTATTGTAACAAAAGAAGATAACCGGTCGCGTGTAACTCCGGGGACAGACTCCACTATGGCCTTGCGCGCTTTGAGGAACCTGTTAAAGAGAGAGGATTTTCCTACGTTAGGCCTGCCGATTATTGCGAGCCTGGGAAAGTTTTTAGTATGCTCAATGTGGCTCATTAAGAATCCTGCTCCCGCGCCATATATATCCAAGGCATGATGATATTGTAAGCGCCGCGGTCAGCCACCAGAATATCTTTATGTAAGAAAACTGGAGCAATGACGCTATAACAGTTGCCATCTGGGAAAACGTAGTGGCCTTACTGATAAGTAATGGTTTAATATCTATGTGCTTAAGCATTATAAAGATAATGAGCGAGCCCATTATAATGATCGCGTCCCTGCTTATTACGATAATGGTAAGCCACGGCGGTATGCCGGAAGCATCCGGTATGTGCCTTAGCATGGAAAGGCTTAAGAACGCCGTTAGTATCAGGAGCTTGTCCGCAAGAGGGTCGAGTATCCTGCCCAGTTCTGTCTTCTGGTAAAATTTTCTCGCAACATAACCGTCTACAGCGTCTGTAAGAGCGCAGGCAAGAAAAATGCCTAAAGCTATAAACCTCAAGAAATCATATTCTGCCTTATAATAAAAGAGCGTTGTCAGAAAAAACGGCACCAGCAGTATTCTTGCAATCGTTATCTTATTTGCCAGACCCATATTTTTCGGTTTTCGGTTTTTGGTTTTCGGTGTACAAATTACAGCTTATTTATTGACCTTTGCTCCGCAGAACGGGCAGAAATTAGTGCCTGCAGGCAGGTCTTTACCGCACTCAGGGCATCTTACATCTTCTATCTGTAAGCCGCAATTAGGGCAGAACTTCATACCCGGGGTTATCTCGGTCCCGCATTTCGGGCAGAGCTGGTTTAAAACTTTGGCAGGCCTCGGCTCAGAAGGTATCTTATCAGAAATATAACTAACCATATCAGCAATAGCGAGATTAGTGGCTTTACCCATAGGCGTCTTTTTAAAACCACCTAAAGTTCCTCCTATGCCGCTATGATGATAACCTATGGTAAGGCCTGAGGCAGGAACCTTCTTTTCAAACCTCTTTGAGCCGTATATCTCGCCTGTTGTAGCATCGTATATCCTGATAATACCGGCTATGTGCGCCTCTGATGTCTTACCGCCTAAGTTAAACCCTTTAATTGTAATACCTAAGTCACCGCCGGATTCCTGATAGGTAAATTCCGTAATAGTGCCCCTTACAATATATTCCGCGCCTTTTAAATTACCTGTTTTAGCGCCTGTTGTCCTGGATACCCTCCCGCCTGATACAAGGTCCTGTTCGGTTGTTATGTCAGTCAAATTAAGGCGTTCAACAACATCGAATTTGCCTGAATTCACAAGCGCGTCTGAGAGCATCTCAGCCATTCCTGTGCCGACATCCCATTTTGCGTCATGCCAGAAACCACCCGACGCCTTTGACTCAAAACCATATACCGTTACGCGCGGCTTATACGCGAAAGCATCCGCAGAAAAAAAGCTTGATATTGCCAGAGACATCATAACAACCCATGTTATCCTCTTCATGCTATACCCCCAATCTACCCTTGCCTTGTGCTCGTAAAATGCCCTGAGCGAAATCAAGGGGCTGTTTGTTTTTCAATACTACTTTAAAATCCTCATTCTTGTAAGCGGCCAGTATATCAGAAACGCCTTTCCCAGCATATACTTCCTGGGCACAAAGCCCCAGTACCTGCTGTCCCGGGACGAGGCGCTGTTATCTCCCAGGACAAAAAAGTTCTCCTCAGGCACCTGAATAACCATGCCTTCCTTGCCATACATAGTATCGGGCTTGTTGTAATAATATGTCTGCCGTATCTTTTCAGGCTCCTCTATAAGGACATTGTCAACCCATATATTCCCGTCTATTATGCGGACGGTTTCGCCTCCGACAGCTATAAGTCTCTTTATAAAATCCTTCTTGGTGTCCTCGGGATATTTAAACACCACTATATCACCGCGCTTTGGCTCGGTAAACCTGTAGATAAACTTATTGACAAGTATGCGGTCGCCGACTTTAAGGGTCGGTATCATCGAACCCGTAGGTATCTTGAATGCCTGAACAACGAAAGTCCTGATAATGAGGGCCAGGATAACAGCTGTTACCACAACCTCGAGATTTTCGCGGTTAAAGATAGATTTGTAAAAACGCTTTAAGTAATTTTTTATATCCAAAGGTTATCCCCTCCTAAGCTTATCTGTTAAACCTGCATCCTCATAACTGATAAGAAAGCCTCCTGCGGGACCTGGACCTTGCCAAACTGCTTTAGCCTCTTTTTGCCTTCCTTCTGCTTAGCCCAAAGCTTTCTCTTTCGCGTTATATCTCCCCCGTAACACTTACCTGTAACATTCTTTTTAAGCGCGGAAACAGTCTCTCGCGCGATTATCTGGTTTCCGACAGCGGCCTGTATGGCAACCTGGAACAACTGTTTTGGTATAAGCTCCTTAAGCTTCTGCGCTATTGCCCTTCCTTTTGGCTGGGCCTTTTCTTTATACACGATAGATGAGAGCGCGTCACACGGCTCATTATTAAGCAGTATATCAAGCCGGACAAGGTCGTTGGCCTGGTAATCTATAAACTCATAATCCAGAGAACCGTATCCTTGCGTAAGGGATTTCAGCTTGTCATAAAAATCCGTTATTATCTCGGATAGCGGAAAATAGTATGTCAGGCTTGCCCGTTCCGTGCTCAGGTATTCTGTGCTTATGTATATCCCCCTCCTCTGTTTTGAGAGTTCCATTATACTGCCTAAGGATTCTGCCGGTATGAGCATCTTTGCCTCAACAAACGGCTCTGCTATCTCCTCTATCTCGTTCGGAGGAGGGAGCTTTGTGGGGTTCTCTATCTCAAGGACCTCGCCATTAGTCTTCTTTACTTTGTACACAACGCCCGGTGTCGTGAGTATAAGGTCCAGGTTGTATTCCCTCTCAAGCCTCTCCTGGATAATCTGCATATGCAGTAATCCCAGAAAGCCGCACCTGAAACCATATCCCATAGAACCCGAGCTCTCCTGCTCTGATACAAATGAACCGTCAGAAAGCTGGAGCTTTCCTATGGCATCTCTTAAATTTTCGAAATCCTTGGTGTTTACAGGGTAGATGCCGCTGTAGACCATAGGCCTTACCTTCTTGTATCCCGCAAGAGCCTTTTGTGCGGGCGCTTTTGTGTCGGTTATAGTATCTCCCGCGATAACGTGTTTCGGGTTTCTTATGTTAGCGGCAATATAACCTACCATGCCGCACTCAAGCGCTTCGACTTTCTGCATCTCGGGATTAAACACACCCATCTCCAGCAGGTCAAAATCCTTCTCCGCCTGCATAAACCTGACTTTCATGCCGGGGACGAGCTTTCCGTTTACGACTTTGACATAGACCAAAACCCCTTTATAGGAATCATACTGCGAATCGAATATAAGCGCCTGTAAAGGCTTGTTCTCGTCACCTTCGGGATACGGAACGGTCTCTATTATACGCTCTAATATATCCTCTGTGCCTATGCCCTCTTTCGCGCTTGCGGGTATTATGCAATCCTGATCTATGTTAAGCATGCCGCGGATCTGAGCCTTTACTTTATCCACATCAGCAGTGTTAAGGTCAACCTTATTTATTACGGGTATAACAGCAAGGTTATTCTCCTTCGCCAGATAAAGATTCGCCACTGTCTGGGCCTGGACACCCTGGCCTGCGTCCACGAGAAGTACTGCCCCTTCGCATGCCCTGATAGACTTTGACACCTCGTAAGAAAAGTCCACATGTCCCGGCGTATCGATAAGGTTAAGGATATATCTCTTTTTATCTTTTGCCTTGTATTCTATGCGTACTGCGGATGCCTTTATAGTTATACCGTGTTCCCTTTCCAAGTCCATGCTGTCAAGAAGCTGGTTCTTAAACTGCCTCTCTGTTATTGCTCCTGTAAACTGCAGGAGCCTGTCAGCAAGCGTTGATTTGCCGTGGTCTATATGCGCTATTATGCAAAAGTTTCTTATATTCTCGGCTTTCATCTTATTATTCTTTTTCCGCTTTCAAGCAGTTTCCTTACATCTGTTTTCGTTTTTGCCTCTGCGTAAATGCGTATAAGGGGTTCTGTTCCTGAAAAACGCAGAAGCAGCCAGCTTGAGTCTTCTAATATAAACTTAACTCCGTCATAAGTCTTAAGCCTCGCGACCCTCCTGCCGGCTATCTTCCCCGGAGGTGAAGACTTTAATCTCTTTGTAAGGAGTTTTGCCTTTTTAAATGGGTATCTTATATCGAGCCTGTCATAAGAAAACCTGCCATAGCGTTTCTCCATATTGCTCATTACCGCCTTTAAACTTTTTTTTCTATATGAGAGCATCTCCATAAGAAGAAGCGCTGAAAGCATGCCGTCCCTTTCGGGTATATATCCGCAAAAACCAATGCCTCCGGACTCCTCACCGCCTATCATGATATTCTCTTTGAGCATAAGGGCTGAAACATATTTAAAGCCTACCGGCGTCTCAAACATTGTAAGGTCATAATCATTGCATATCTTCTCAATAAGCGTTGTGCCGGATATGGTCTTTACAACATCACCTCTTAAGCGCCTTCCTTCCAGTAAATGCAGAAGTATCAGAGATATAATCTGGCCGCTGGTTAGAGGGTCTCCGTTCGGCTTAAGAGCCCCTATCCTGTCTCCGTCTCCATCCAGGGCAACGCAAAGGTCAAACTTGTTTTTTTTCATATAACCGGAGGCAAGCTTTAGATTTTTCGGTATAGGCTCAGGGTTAACACCTCCGAATAAGGCGTCTTTATTATCTCTTAGCGCCTTGATTCCCGGCCATGGCTTTTCTAAAACAGACTCGAGATAACCTGCTGCCGCCCCGTGCATATAATCAATAAGTACCTTAGGCTTTACTTTTCTTATTACATTGATATCAACATAACTTCTTAAAAAATGGATATAGCCTTTAGCAGGGTCTATTAAACATATTCTCCCGGTTTTTAAGGCCTTTTGAAAATCCATAAGCTTTGGCAAGCGCTTGCCCATAAAGCTCTCTATCTTTTCAGTTGCAGCCCGGTCCGCTGATGCTGCCATATAGGTTTTGAACTTCACGCCATTGAACAAGGGCGGGTTATGGCTTGCTGTAATCATCAAGCCTCCGTCTAAACCTTGTTTTTTAATGGCAAATGAGACCGCCGGAGTGGGCGCAGGCTTATCAGTGATAAGAACTTTAATCTTATTTCCCGCTAATACCTCTGCCGCAAGCCTTGCGTATACATCTGACATAAACCGGCTGTCATAGCCTACTATAATTCGTATTGCGTTGTGCGTTGTGTGTTGTGCGTTAAGATAGTCGGCGATGGCTTGTGAAACTTTGCGCACATTCGTAAAAGTAAACT
>CAZBMI010000012.1:12178-14424 GCA_964492885.1 uncultured Planctomycetia bacterium
TTAAGATAGTCGGCGATGGCTTGTGAAACTTTGCGCACATTCGTAAAAGTAAACTCTCTTGCTATCTCGGCTCTCCAGCCGTCTGTCCCGAATCTTATGTTTGCCATATAATATTCCTATGGGATTGCTTCGGTCGTTTACCCCGTACCAAATTTTATATTTGGTACGGGGCTTTCGCTCCCTCGCAATGACACAGCATTAGTCATTGCGAGAGACGCAGTGTCGAAGCAATCTCAACCTGTCGCTTATCACCTCAGGCTTTCTATCGCCTTCCTGATATTCTTTGACTTAAACAGGTATGTTCCCGCAACAAGTACATTGCCTCCCGCGGCTTTGACGGGTTTTGCTGTATCTGAATTTATACCTCCGTCAACCTGTATATCGCCTTTGAACTTCTGTCTTACCTTGGCTATCTTAGGGACAACGTCCTTCATAAAACTCTGCCCTCCGAAACCCGGCTCTACTGTCATGATAAGTACCATATCAGCTAAATCAAGCACGCTGTTTAAAGCGGATACCCCGGTCTTAGGCTTTATGGAGACACCAGCTTTTACGCCGTGCGACTTTATCTTTCTTACAAGCTGCCTTAGCCCTGAAACAGCCTCCGCGTGCACGGTAATGACATCACTGCCTGCCTTTACAAAATCATCTATATAACGCTGAGGATTCTCTATCATGAGATGGCTGTCTATAATAAGTTTTGTATGCCTGCGGATAGACTTTACCACAGGAGCGCCAATAGTCAGATTTGGCACAAAATGACCGTCCATTACATCCACATGAATCCAGTCCGCGCCTGCTTTCTCAACGCGCTTTACCTCTTTTTCCAGTCTGCTGAAATCCGCCGAAAGTATTGACGGAGCTACTATGATTGTCTTTTTTTTAGCCATTTCAAACCCGCCTCTTTTACTTTATTTTCAAAAAAGCCCTTCTATCTCAGAAACCTCTTTTACGGACTGCGGCCCTATCATTGCCAGGCGCAGCCTTTCCGGCTTAAAAAGCCTGTCGGCTAAATTCTTTATCATGCCGGCGTCTACCTTCTCTACTTTATCGAGAATCTCGTCCTTTGTAACAATCCTGCCTGTAATCGCGGCCTGCTCTCCTAAAAATAGCATATTTGACATGGTGCTCTCAAGCGTCATTAGCAGTCCGCTCCTAAAATACTCTTTTGCCATGTCGAGCTCCCTGCGGCTTACTGTCTTTTTCCTGAACTTATCCAGCTCGCCTATCATGACAGCAACGGCTTTTTTAACCTTCTTATTATCCACTCCGGCGTGAATAAAAAAGGAGCCCGTGTCGGAATGTGATTTTGCGGAAGAGCCTATCTCGTAAGCAAGCGACCTCTTCTCGCGTATCTCATGAAAGAGCCTGCTTGACATATTACCGCCTAATATTACGTTCAGCAATGAGAGCGCATAACGTAAGGGGTCCTGCCTGCTTAAGCCTCTTAAGCCTAAACAGAGGTGTGTCTGCTCAGTCTCTTTATGCAAAAACTTAACCTGCTTAGTTTTCTTATACGGCAGGACTTTTTTAAAGCTATTGTCCTTTACGGGCCTCTTTCCGGAAAATGCCTTATTCATTAAAGAGACAAATTTATCATGGTCTATGTCGCCGCACGCAACGCAAATTATATTGTCAGGCACGTAGAATCTCTCTTTTTGCCGTAAAAGCTGCTTCCTGTTTACAGCAGCTACCGTCTCATAGGTGCCGACAAGCGGAAGCCCGAGCGGATGGCCCGGCCATAAGAGCTCATCAAGAATATCATGCACGTATTGCATGGGAAGGTCCAGATACATCCTTATCTCCTCGAATATGACCTTGCGCTCTTTATCTGTCTCCTTTTTACTGAAAACGGAATTTAAAACCATATCCGAAAGTACGTCACTTGCCAGGGAGAGCTGCTTTGAGAGTATCTTCACATAGTAACAGACACACTCTTCCGACGTAAAGGCATTGAAAGCGCCGCCCTTCTCTTCAATAGCCTGCTTAAGCTGTTTGCAGGAACGCGTCTTTGTTCCTTTAAAGAGCATGTGCTCCATAAAATGGGATATACCCTGGTTCTCTGGTGTTTCATACCTGCCGCCTGTCTTTATCCAGAGCCCGACCGCAAGGGAGTGCGCATCAACAAACCTGTTAGTAATCACCTGTAATCCGTTGTCTAAGACTGTCTTTTTATGCAATGTTAGAGCTCCTTTATTATGGGGACACGATACTTAATTGAGGTATGTGTATAATTCCTTCGTCAT
>CAZBMI010000013.1:0-13834 GCA_964492885.1 uncultured Planctomycetia bacterium
GTAGATAATACCCAGGCCGCCGCCTATGTTAAGATACTCTATATCGTGCCCAAGGCCCCGTAAGTTTTTTATAAGAAGAGAGGCCTTTTTTATGGCCTTCAGGAACGGCCCTGACTGAGTAATCTGCGAACCTATATGTATGTGTATACCTCTTATATCAATATTCTTAAACCTTTTTTTCTGCCTGAATATGCCGATAGTCGTGTCTTCGTCTATGCCGAATTTGTTGCTCTTTGTGCCGGTTGTTATATACTTGTGAGTCCTTGCCTTTACGCCGGGGTTTACCCTTATAGCGACATTGGCCCTTCTCTTCATGAGCCCGCACTGCCGGTCAATTAAGGCAAGCTCCGGTATTGACTCCGCGTTAAAAAAGAGTATGCCTGCCTTTATAGCGGCTCTTATCTCATCTTCGGTCTTGCCGACACTTGCGTATACTATCTTTTTAGGGTCCGCGCCTATCTTTTGCGCCTTAAACAGCTCACCGCCTGAAACTATATCAAGGCCTGAGCCTTCCTTTACTAATGCCCTGCATACAGAAAGGTTTGAATTCGATTTCATAGAAAAACATATAACCGGCTCCAAACTCTTAAAAGCGTCTCTTATCTTCCTGTAATGGCTTAAAAGCGTCCTGTGGCTGTAGAGATAGAACGGCGTGCCGATATCTTTGGCGACCTTTTCTATGCTGACGGATTCGCAGTATAGAGAGTTCTTCCTATAGGCGAAATAGTGCATTATATTTACCCCTTGAGCGCCTTTGCCCATTTATCAATCTGCTTTCTGACAAGAATGGGGTTTGTGCTCCCGATTGACCTTTTCTTTACAACAGACCTCTTCGCGCTGAGCTCTTTAAAAAATACCGTATCAAATTCAGATGAAAATTTCTTGAGCTCTTCGATGGATAACGCCGATACCTTAGCGTCATTTTCAGCGCAGTATGAGATAATCTTTCCGGTAACAGTATGCGCGTCTTTAAAAGAGAGGCCTTTTTTGACAAGGTAATCAGCTATATCAAGGGCAAAGACAGATTCATCATTCTTAAACGCCTTTAACGGCGCCTCCTTGTTTATCTTAAGCCCCTTGACAAGGCCTGTTATTATCTCAAGAGAGTCTTTTGCCGTGTTGACGGAGTCGAAAAGCGGTTTCTTGTCAAGCTGCATGTCTCTGTTATAGGAAAGCGGAAGCGACTTCATCATAACCATGACTGAGTTCAGGTTGGCGTAGGCTCCTGCGCAGGTTCCCCTTATAAGCTCGGGCGCGTCAGGGTTCTTCTTTTGCGGCATTATCGAGGAGCCTGTACAAAAGGCCTCTCCTATCTCTACTATACTGAACTCAGGCGTTGAAAATAGTATCATATCCTCGCAAATCCTGGATAAGTGCATAAAAAGCATTGCTATCGCGTATAGCGCGTCTATAGCAAAATCTCTGTCACTTACCGCGTCAATGCTGTTGCGGCTTATCTTTTTAAAACCCAGGAGCTTTGCGACATACTTTCTGTCTATGGTAAATGACGTGCCTGCCATCGCGCACGCGCCGAGCGGGAGCTCATCAGACTTTTCCGATGCGTGTGACAATCTCTCCTTGTCCCTTTCAAGCATCTCGACATAAGCTAAGAGCTGATGCGAAAAGAGCACCGGCACGGCATGCTGTGTATGAGTAAGCCCCGGTATAATAACGTCTATATTCTTGCCGGCGCAATCGGTAAGCGCGGATTGCAGTTTCTTTACAAGGCCTGCTATGTAATTTGTATTATCTTTTACGTACATCTTTAAGTCAAGAGCAATCTGGTCATTCCTGGACCTTGCTGTATGAAGATAATCAGCTGAAGCGCCTACTTTCTTCTTAAGGGCAATATATACAGCGCTATGGATATCCTCCGCGGAAGAGTCTATCTTAAAAGAGCCTTTCTCAGCGTCTTTGAGCATCTTTGTAAGGCTGCTTATAATAGACTTTGCGGCTTTCGCGGGGATTATGCCTTTTTTCTTTAACATGCCGGCATGGGCAATACTGCCTTTTATATCATAAACGGCAAGCTCTTTATCATAATCTATAGAGCTCTGAAACCTCCAGAACAGAGCGTCCTGCTTCTCTTTGAATCTTCCTCCCCATAATTTATCATCCATCATAGCACCTCAGGTATCGGTTTACGGTTATCGGTTTACGGTTATCGATACCTAACAAAAAATCCAACACCGAAAACCAAAAACCTACAACCTAATGCTTATTTACCTTTTATTATAAGGTAAACCCCATATCTTTATAAAGCCCTCTGCGGCCGTATGGTCAAAATCATCCTTTTCAGAATATGTGGCGAGGTTCTCTTTATAAAGAGAGAATTTTGACTTCCTTCCGGCCGCGCTGCAAAGGCCCTTATATAATTTAACCCTGACAACACCTGTTACAGCCTCCTGGCTTTTGTCAATAAACTTATCAAGAGCCTGCTTTAGCCTGCCATACCACAATCCATAATATACAAGCTCAGAATACCTTAATGATACCATATCCTTAAAATGCAGAAGTTCCCTGTCCAATACAAGAGCCTCGAGCTCCTTATGCGCGGTATGCAGGATAGAGGCAGCAGGCGCCTCGTATATCTCCCTGGATTTTATGCCGACAAGCCTGTTCTCTACCATATCGCTCCTGCCTACCCCGTGCGCGGCTCCTTTTGAATTAAGCTTGTTTATAATCTCTACCAAAGAATATTTCTTTCCGTTTAAGGTATCGGGCCTTCCGTTTGTAAAACCTATATTTAAATAAAGAGGTTTTGAAGGCGCTCTTTTCGGGTCTTTTGTAATCTGGTACGCGTCTTCGGGAGGTTCTTTAGCCGGATTCTCCAGAACACCGCACTCTATACTTATTCCCCATAAATTCTCATCAAGGCTGTAAGGGCTTTTTCTTGTTGCTGTAACGGGTATCTTATTTGCCTTTGCGTATTTTATCTGGTCCTGTCTTGAAATAAAATCCCAGACCCTTACAGGGGCTATTACCTCGAGGTTCTTTGCCAGCGCCTTTAAAGACACCTCTATCCTGACCTGGTCATTGCCTTTACCGGTACATCCATGACCAACGTATCTTGCGCCTTCTTTTTTGGCTATACCCGCAAGAACTTTCGCTATCAAGGGCCTTGACAGCGCGGTTGCCAGAAAATACTTTCCTTCATAAACAGCGTTTGCCTTTAAAGCGGGTAATATGAAATCATCGGCAAATTCTTTCTTCGCGTCCACAACATATATCTTTGAGGCCCCTATCTTCTTAGCCTTGCTCTTTGATTTTTCGAAATCACTCTTCTGGCCCACGTCCACAAGACAGGCTATAACATCAAAGCCCCTGTCTTTAAGCCACCTTATAGCGACAGAGGTATCAAGCCCTCCTGAATATGCCAATACTATCTTCTTCATAAATAATCCTTGTTTTTTTAACGTAAGGTTATCGGTTATAGGTTTTCGGTTTTAGCTCGAAAACCGAAAAGCAAAAACCGTTAACCGTTTAACAATTTTAGCAGTATCGCCTTTTGTACGTGCAGCCTGTTCTCTGCCTGGTCAAACACTATAGAATGCGGCCCGTCTATAACCTCATCCGTTATCTCCTCGCCCCTGTGCGCGGGCAGGCAGTGCATAACAACTGATTCGGGCCTGGCCCTGGAGAGCAGCCCTGAGTCTATCTTAAAATCAGACAGGTCTTTTACCCTCTTCTGCCTGTCAGGCTCCTGCCCCATAGATACCCATACATCGGTATATAATATGTCAGCGTCAACAACTGCCTCGTGTTTATTGTCTACAACCTCTATTGACGAGCCTGACTCCTTGGCAATAACTTCAGCATGCTTAAGAATGTCCTTATCAGGCTCATAACCTTCAGGAGAGGCTATCTTCATGTTCACGCCGGTCTTTGACGCGGCGTATATAAGAGAATGGACAACATTATTTCCGTCTCCTATGAAAGCGAGGTTAAGGCCTTTAAGTTTTGAAAACTTCTCTTTTATTGTAAAGATATCAGCTAATCCCTGGCATGGATGAAGCAGGTCGCTTAAACCGTTTATTACAGGCGCTGTAGCGTTTTCCGCCAGCTCAATTACATCTTTGTGACGGAATGTCCTTGCGGCTATTATATCAAGATACCTTGACAGGGTATGCGCTATATCCTTTGTGGCCTCCCTGACACCGAGCTTAATATCGTCAGGCCCGAGATATATGGTATGACCTCCGAGCTGATACATACCGACGTCAAAGGATACCCTTGTCCTGTTAGACGGCTTCTGAAATATAAGGCCTAAAGACTTTCCTTTGAGCTTTCCGTAATAAGCGGACGCGTCCGCTTTCATGGCCTGGGCAATGTCAAATATAGATTCGATATCTTCTCTTGATAAATCTTTTATGGATATAAGGTCTTTCTTCATTTCGCAAGCACCTCGGACAATATCTTTACTGCCTTGTTTATCTGTGATTTCTTTACGGTAACAGAAGGCATTATCCTCAATATGTTATTCTGCGTGCAATTTATAAGCAGGCCTTTCTCAAAACAACTCTCTACAATGCTTTTACCTTCTATGTTAAGCTCAATTCCTGTCATAAGAGCCTTATGTTTTATGCAGTTTATGAGCTTAGGATACCTTCTCTTTAATTTTGAAAGCTGTTTAAACAGGTATTCCCCCATTCTGTTGGCGTTATCAAGAAGCCTCTCCTTCTCAATGGCCTCAAAAACCGCCTTTGAGGCAGCGCATACAATAGGGCTGCCTCCGAAAGTCGAGGCGTGCATTCCAGGTTTTAATATATCCACGTACTTTTCCGAAACAACCATCGCTCCTATAGGCAGGCCGCCTCCCAGGCTCTTGGCGAGAGTCATCACATCAGGCAATATATTATAGTGCTGATACGCGAAAAGCCTGCCTGACCTTCCCATACCTGTCTGCACCTCATCCATAATAAGGAGTATATTCTTGGCGTTGCACAGGGCGCGCAATTGGCTCATATACTCTTCGTCAGCTATGTTTATACCGCCCTCGCCCTGTATAGGCTCTAACATTACGGCTGCGGTAACATCATCTATCGCGTCCTTCACAGCCTCTATATCGTTAAAGGGAACGTGCGCAAATCCCTCAGGCAGAGGAGAGAAGCCTCTCTTGACCTTCTCCTGGCCCGTTGCGGTAAGAGTAGCGAGCGTCCTGCCGTGAAAAGACTTATCCATCGTTATTATCTTATACCTGCCTTCAGGCTCTCCGAAAGCCCTTGCCAGTTTTATAGCTGACTCATTTGCCTCCGCTCCGCTGTTGCAGAAGAATACCTTTCCTCCGAATGAGTTCTTAGAAAGCCTTTCGGCAAGTTCTGCCTGCGGCTTGCTGTAATAGTTGTTAGATACATGGATAACCTCTTTAACCTGTTTTGTAACAGCCTTGACAACCCTTTTATGACAATGGCCAAGGCCGCTTACAGCCCATCCCGGAAAAAAATCCAGGTATCTTTTGCCCTCTTCATCCCAAAGATAAGAACCCTTGCCCTTTGTGAAGACCACGGGCGTTCTTGTGTAAGTATTCAGAACATACGTATTGCAAAGATTGATTGTCTCCTGCATTTTTGCCATGATTTTATCTACCTCACTATCTCTGTTCCTATGCCCTCATCAGTAAATACTTCCAATAGAAGCGAATGTAATATCTTTCCACTTATCATGTGGACCTTATTAACCCCTTTATCCAATGCCCTTGCGCCTGCTCTTACCTTGGGTATCATGCCGCCTTCTATAACAGATTCCCTTATAAGCTCAAGCGCCTTCTCTTCTGTTATATGCGATATAAGGCTTGACTCATCGTCTTTATCCCTCATAACGCCTTTTACGTTTGTAAGCAGTATCAGCTTCTCGGCTCTCATGGCTGAGGCTATCTCAGATGCCGCGGAATCGGCATTTATATTATAAGGCTTGTTGTCGCCGCCTTTACCCACAGGCGATATAACCGGTATAAAGTCCTTCTCCAGCGCGTCGCGTACAGGGGCTGTATTTATCGAATCTATATCCCCTAAAAAGTCTTCGGGCGGGGATGACTCTTTCCTCTTTGCTTTTATTAAGAGGTCCTTACTGCTTATCAGGGGCTTTGCCTTGACGCCTCTTGAGTTTACCCTGTTAACAAATTCCGCGTTTACCGATGTAAGCGCTTCATCTACAATGGCCGCTGTCTCCTCGTCTGTTATTCTCAAGCCATCGGCAAATTCAGGCTCCTTGCCCTTCTGCTTCATGAGCCTGCTTATCGCGGCTCCGCCTCCGTGAACAAGGGCTATCTTGATACCGTTTTTATGAAAACAGACTATGTCATCAATAACGGAATCCGATAACTCTTTATCCTCGAGCATACTGCCGCCGTACTTTACGACAAAGAGCTTATTCTTAAACTGCTCTATATACTTTGATGAATCCTTTAGTATCCGCTCTCTCATCTTTTCGGTGTTAGGTATTAGGTTGTCGGTACCCGCCCCATTGCTCCGAAGGAGCTTTACGGGGTTCGAATTTTAGCGATAACCAAAAACCAAAAACCGAATACCGAACCTGCTAATTCCTTAGTTATAGCTGGCGTTTATCTTTATATATTCAGGAGTTAAATCTGATGTAAAAATACGCGCGCTCTTATTACCGGAATTCAGATTAATCAGGACCTTTATATTCCTGCCCTTTAAAAGGGCGGGCGTAAATTTAGCGGAAAGGGCATTGCCTTTGTTTACAGCCTTTTTTCCGTTTATATATATGTCAACCCTTTCCGGGGTTATAGCGGATTTTACCGCTCCGCAGGCAGCTGCTATCCTGCCGAAATTAGGGTCATTTCCATAGCACATTGTCTTAAAAAGAGGTGAATTCGCGAGCTTTAACCCGACCTCTTTGGCCAGAGTCCCTGTCCGGGCATTTATAACATCTATTTGGATAAATTTTGTAGCGCCCTCTCCGTCACTTACTACCATCTTCGCGAGGTCAAGGCATAAGGCGCTAAGCGCGTTAACAAACTTTGAGTAGGAAGACCCCTGCCTTGAAATGCTCACCCCTGATAATCCGTTGGCCAGGATAAGAACAGTATCATTGGTGCTCATATCTCCGTCAACTGTTACGCAATTAAAAGAGCCCTTAACAGCATCCTTAAGGGCCCTGGCAAGCAAACTCTTTTTTATGCCCGCGTCTGTTGTAATCACTGAAAGCATCGTAGCCATATCAGGCTGTATCATGGCCGCGCCTTTGGCAATGCCTGCCAATACCACGTCCCTGCCTGATATATTTACCTTATAAGCAGCTTCTTTTAAAAAGGTGTCTGTTGTCATTATTGCTTTAGCGGCTTTCTTTGAGTCAGACCTGTGCAGCATAGACACAAGCCTTTTTAAGGAGCTTGTAATCTTACCGGCGGGAAGCCTCTTTCCTATAATACCTGTAGAACATATAAGGATATCTTCCTTCTTACTGCCTATCAAAGAACCAAGTTTCTTGCATATTACTTCGGAATCCTTAACGCCTGCCTTGCCTGTCAGGCAGTTCGCGTTGCCTGAATTTATAATAACAGCCTTATGCCTGCTGTTGTTAAGGTGCTCTTTTGTCAATATAACAGGAGCGGCCTTAAAACTGTTTGAAGTAAATACGCCGCATGCCGTAGATAAAGTTTCCGACAATATAAGCGCTAAGTCAGGGTTCCTCTTCTTGATGCCGCAGTGTATGCCTGCCTGAAAAAAACCTTTAGGCGCTGTGATGTTGCCTTTTATCTTCTTCATTATAACAGGCCTGTGGTTTCAGGAAAGCCGCATGCTATATTCATATTCTGGACGGCCTGCCCGCTCGCGCCTTTTTGCAGGTTGTCTATAACGCTTACTATAACGGCCTTTGTCTTGTCAGGCGAAAGGGCTATGCCTATGCCGCAGTAATTCGTATTAAGAATCTCATGCGCCTGCGGCAGCAGGCCTTTATCATATATCTTTACAAAAGGAGCCTTTTTGTAAAACTCCCTGTATAGCCTGAGCAAGTTCTGGATATCAGTCTTCTTCTTAAGCTGTATATAAGCTGTTGTTAGTATCCCCCTTCTTAAAGGCACCAGGTGCGGGGTAAAGACCATATCAACCTTTCTGCCTGCTATGTTAGCGAGTTCCTGCGCTATCTCGGGCGCGTGCTGGTGCACGCCTACTTTGTAAGCCTTCATGTTTTCAGCAACCTCACCAAAGATAAGGCTTAAAGAAGCCTTTCTGCCTGCCCCTGTTGTGCCGCTTTTCGCGTCAAATATAACAGCATTGGATGAAGCTATCTTCCTCGCAAGCAGAGGAGCTGCGGCAAGTATAGAGCCTGTTGGATAACACCCCGGGTTTGCTATAAGCCTTGCCCTCTTTATAGCGTTCAAGTACAGCTCAGGCAGGCCATAAACACTCTGTTTAAGATAATCCTTATAAACATGCTTCTGCCCGTAATACCTTTCGTATACCTTTAAGTCCTTTAACCTGAAATCAGCGCTCAGGTCTATTACTATCTTTCCCTTATCAATAAACTTGGACGCGTATTCCATGGAGACTCTGTGCGGAAGCGCTAAAAATACAAGGTCTATCTTCTTCTTAAGGATATTATTTACAACAAGCTCTTCACAGACAAGGTCAAGCCTGCCTTTAAACTGCGGAAACTCATCCGATATTCTGGCAGGTTTATCAAGCTTTGCTGTCAGGGCTCTTATATTTACCTTGGGATGTTTTAGGAGTATACTTATTATCTCGCAACCTGTATAGCCGGTTGCCCCGCAAACCGCTACATTTACCATAACATGGTCTCCTATACTTATTTTTAGTATATATAGAGTATGATTATAAAGAAAAAAGCCTATCTTGTCAATCTATAAATCGGGCATTTTACGCTTGTTTTCGGTTCTCGGTTTTAGGTTTTAGGTTATCGAATATGTAATTTTCAATAACCTTAGAATAAAAAAATCCCCACTCACTTCCTCTATTTCAAGAAGGGCGGGGCTTGACAAGCTATAGGCCTCTTTGCCTGTTTGGCCCTTTACACCTTCAGGAGGGCCAAATAAGATAGCATAGATTAACGCTTAGAAAACTGGAACCTCCTTCTGGCACCCTTCTGGCCGTATTTCTTACGCTCTTTCATGCGGGGGTCTCTTATCATAAAACCTGCTTTCTTAAGCTTTGTCTTAAGGCTCTCGTCAAGCACAACAAGCGCCCTTGAGATACCATGCCTTATCGCTCCTGCCTGCGCAGACGTACCTCCGCCGGCAACAAGCACTGTTGTATCATACTTTCCGACTAAATCACATACCTCAAAAGGCTGCTGTATAATCATACGCAGGGTCTCTCTCGGAAAATAGTCTTCAATAGACCTCTTGTTTACCTTTATAGCGCCGCTTCCGGGTTTTAATATGACCCGTGCTGATGCCTCTTTGCGCCTTCCTGTTGCCCTGTAAATAGCCTCATCTGCCATCTAAACTAATATCTCCTTTAACTGACTTTTAATTCCTGGGGGTTCTGCGCCTTGTGGGAATGCTTATCATCCGCATAGACCTTCAGCTTCTTGAGCATCCTTCTTCCCAGGGGCGTATCAGGTATCATCCTCTTTACGGCCTGGCGTATAACCTTCTCAGGATAACGTTTCATCATATAGTCCATTGTCCTTACGCGGCGGCCTCCGGGGTATCCGGAATATGACACATACTCCTTATCCTGAGCCTTTTTACCCGTAACCCTTACTTTAGAAGCATTTACAACTATAACTCCGTCTCCGCAATCCAGGTAAGGGGTATATTCAGGCTTATGTTTACCGCGTAAAACCAGGGCTATGCGCGTAGCAAGCCTTCCCAGAACCTTGTCTTCAGCGTCAACAATAAACCACTTCTGTTTTATATCTTTCTTCTTGGCAACGTATGTCTTCATATATATTATCCTAATGAATATATTAAGAATAGGAATGAGAATAGTAGCACAAACAGGCGGGTTTTGTCAAGGGGTTTTTTAAAACTTGAGTAACCCCCCTTACTAAAAGAATTTATCCTGCTTCGCGTAAACGGCCCGTAACAAACTTGTGTATAATGCTTGCGATAAAAGTCTGATACGGAAGGCCTTCCTCAACCGCTCTCTTTTGTATGCCTTCTAAATCCCGCGCAGATACTCTTATATTTATGCGTTTATCCTTTTTAAGGCTTTCACGGGCATAAGAAATATACTTTTTAAAAGCACCTCGCTTACTATTCGAGGACTTCCACTCCCCTTTATCATAACTTCTAAGCAGCTTTTTTTCCTGTTTGTCCATTTTTATTTTACCTCGTTTATGTATTTTTTAGTTGCCCTTCTGCTTGGTATAATTGTCTTTAAAAATATCTCCTTGTTATTTTCTGTAAAAGGAACAAGATATGCATAATTTTCTATTCGCACTACAAAAATATTCTGATTATCGTATTTTTGCTTATTGGGATGTTCCAGTATATCAAGCAGATGCCCTTTTTCAATAAAGAAGACTATCTCTTCAAAAGAGATGTTTCTATCTTTTATGAGCTTCTTATTCTTCTCCTCATCCCAATTGTAGCTTTTCATCAAAATAACTATATCACATTGTGTGCCTAATGTCAATACTTACATCAAAAAAGACATAATAGCGGGTTTTATATGCGGTCTCTTTTTCTGCTGAAGATTTTGGTATAACAGAAGACGCCTAAGGCTATAATGGCGCTCCATGACAGGAGCATAAATATCAGGCCTGATGTTCTCATAAGATATCTCTTCCCTTAAGAGCTTGAGAGCTCTTTTTTGCGTTTTCTCCAGGCTATCTTAACAAGCACGCAAAGGACGCCGAATATACCGATTAGGGCTATTCGCGTACCCAGTATAAAAGGTTTTACAGACGGGTCAACATTCTTCATCAGTATAACGGGAATACCGTCCTGCGCCAGCCAGAACCCGAGTATCAGCAGGAGGAATAAAGGTGTAATATATTTTATTATAAACTTGTATATGCGCGGGATACGCATCATCGCTCCGTGGTGCATCTCATCCCATGCCTTGTCTATGCCGAATATCCAGGCAAATACTATTACCTCGACAGCAGCAAAGAGCACTAAGCAGAAGGTACCTCCCCAGAAATCGAGCTCATCAACAACGCCTTTTCCGAGTAAGAATACCGCGGGCTGGCATAAGAGAAACGTAACTACCCCGAATATCCAGGTGGCCTTCTTCCTCTTTAGCTCGAACTCATCCTCTAAAAACGCTATCGCGGGCTGGGCAAGGGACACGGATGAGGTAACACCTGCTAAAAAGAGCATGCCGAACCATAAGAATCCGAATACAGCCGCCCAAGGGAGATTCTGCAGGATAACAGGCATTGTCACAAAGCTTAAGTTAAAAGCGCCCTGCTTTGCGACATCAAGTACGCCCTGGGGCCCGAAGAAAGCGAATGCCGCCGGTATTATGATAGAACCCCCGAGTATAACCTCGGCAAACTCGTTTGTGCTTGCTGCTGACAGGCCTGATAATACAACGTCATCCGCCTTCTTCAGATAGCTTGAATACGTAAGTATAACACCAATACCTACGCTCAGGGTAAAGAACATCTGGCCGGCGGCAGCAAGCCAGACCTTCGCGTCTTTTAAGGCGCTGAAGTCAGGGTTCCATAAAAACCCCAGGCCATTTATGGCGTTCCATGTGGGTTTTGACGCGTCAGGCGCTCCCATTGTAAGCACGCGCACCATAATAATAGCCGCGAATATAAAAAGAAGCGGCATGGCTATCTTGCAGAGCCTCTCTATACCGCCTTTTATCCCGTAATATATTACGCTCAGGTTCAGGACAAATGTTATCACAAAGAAGAGGTACGCTGCCCATAGCCCGTCGAAATGGTTGTTCTTTACAAGGCCCTGAAACCCCTGTAAAAAATCGGTCATGCCCGACTGCGTGGCAACGCCTCTGTATTTCTGTATAATCGAGAATACGCTGTAAGCAAGGCACCATGATTCTATATACGTGTAGTATATGAAGATAATCATGGGGCCGAAAATTCCTATGATGCCGAAATATTTTATAAAACGGTTCTTCTGCCACATGCTGTGGAATATGCCCGGCGCTGTGGAGTGTTCAAACCCGCCGCCAAACCTGCCTGCTGTCCACTCTATCCACATAAGAGGGATTCCCAAAAAGAGAAAAGACAAAAAATAAGGTATCATAAACGCTCCCCCGCCGTTCTGCGCGGCCTGGACGGGAAAACGTAAGAAGTTTCCCAGTCCTACGGCGCTTCCGGCAACCGCGAGTATGATACCGATTTTAGAACCCCACCTCTGCCTCTGTTTCTTCACCTCTCTCACCATGAACCAGTATTAAGTTGCTTGAGATTGCTTCGCTTTGCCCCGTTATAAATTTTGCTGATATTAACTTTGCATATAAATTTGTAACGGGGCTTTGCCCGCAATGACATCTGTAGTCATTGCGAGGAGTGCCAAAGGCACGACGCGGCAATCCCAAACAAGGTTAATTCTTAATTCTAACCTTTATTCTCCGTTACCTTACTCTCCTGTATTTCACACGCATAAGGCATAAGCCTTTAGCAGGAGCCGTAGGCCCTGCCTCTGACCTGTCCTTTGCGCGTAATATCTTTCTCATGCTTCCGGCAGGAAACTTCCCCCTGCCTATCTCTATTAAAGTGCCTACTATATTGCGTACCATATTATAAAGAAAACCGTTTGCCTCTACATCTATATTTATGATTGAGCCGTCTTTCCGCACAGAAAGCCTCTTTATGTTTCTGATTGAATTACGCTCTTTCTTATCCGCGGCCTGGAATGACTTGAAATCCTTCCTGCCTATAAGGACGCGCGCTTCACGCGCCATAAGTTTGGCGTCAAGCTTATACGCTACATGGAGCTGGTAGAGCCTGTCAAACGGGGTAGAATACGCGCGGTTTAAAATCTGGTAACGGTATGTCTTTGAAAGCGCGTCAAACCGGGAGTGAAAATTCATGGGAACTTCTTCTATATCAGCTATGACAATATCTTTGGGAAGCAGTGAATTGAGCGCCCTTTGTATAACAGCCATGGGCATCTTGGATTTTGTCTTGAAATTGGCAACCTGGCCTACGGCATGAACGCCGGAGTCTGTCCTTCCGGAACCGGTTATCTTGATCTCTTCCTGCAGTATTCCGCTTAATACCCTCTCGGTCACTCCCTGTATGGTCTTCTCTATTCCTATAACGCCGGCTTTCCTCTGCTGAATCTGCCAGCCGTTATAATTGGTCCCGTCATATTCCATCTCTATCTTTATATTTCTCATAACAAACCTCTTCCCGGAATAGAAACAGATGAGTCTAAAAAAATCCGTTTTATTACAATCTCTTTATAAGCAGCTCGGCTATCTGCACTGCGTTTAAAGCAGCGCCTTTTAAGAGATTATCAGAGACAACCCACAGGTTTAAACCGTTTCTTATGCTCTCATCTTTCCTTATCCTGCCGACATAGGTGTAATATTTCCCAACAGCGTCTATCGGCATAGGGTACTTAAGCTTTGATAAGTCGTCGATAATTTTAATGCCCGGAGATTTTTCAAGAATCTGTCTTGCTCTTTCAGGACTAAGGGGCTTCTTTGTCTGTATGTTCACGGCTTCTGAGTGCGAGACAAATACCGGCACCCTCACGCATGTCGCGGTTATACCGATAGATTTATCATGCAGGATCTTTCTGGTCTCATTAACCATCTTCATCTCTTCCTTGGTATAGCCATTATCAAGAAAGGTATCTATATGAGGAAGAAGGTTATACGCTATCCTGTAAGGAAACTTTTTAGGCTTATATCTCTTAGGAAGCTTTCCTCCGCGTTTTGTGCCTATAAGGGCCGATTCTTCCTCGAGCTGTGAT
>CAZBMI010000014.1:0-13754 GCA_964492885.1 uncultured Planctomycetia bacterium
TTATAACATCCTCCTGCCAGGGAAGCCTCGTAAGCAGCTGCTTTTCCAATATATTCTCAAATCCAAAACCCTTAGCTATGCCGAAAGCCATAGCTACGACAGGCACGATAGAAAGCAAAGAATAGAACGTCAACGCAGACGCCCTCAATTGGCAATTATCCTCGTTGAATCCTTTGAAAGCCAGTAAAATAGTCCTGAGCTGTTTAATCAGTATGGCTTTTGTGCGGGAAAGGTTCTTTATCTGTATCTTCCAGATATCCGTTGTTATGAAATCAATTATTTTAGCTATATTCATCAGGCTCTCCTGTTTTTCTTGATATTCTACACCTATAAATGATATAGGACAAGGAAATTCAGAGAGATGGGGATTTTATGGCCGGGTTGGCGGATAAAGTACAGCATTGCACAGCATTGCAGACGTTTTGCATATCTAATAATATATAAATCGGTTACAAAACTAATCTAGAATTCTGCATTTGTTTCATAACTCATTTGCAGTATTACAGATATGTACAATGTCTTGATTATCTCAATGTCTTGATTATCTTGATTATTTTGATTATTTTAACGTGTTATAATTGTGAAAAAAATTTTTACGGGAAGATAAGGTCATAGGAAACGCTCCTTCCCTTGGCTTTTCTTTGCTTTAGTATATTTTTTTCAGAAGCTCACTTATACCTCTATATATCAAAGGGCATTTCCATCTGGGGATTTTGCTCCTTAACTGCTTCTAATATTTTTTTGGTTAAAGCAATAGCATCGGAAAATGCCATCCGCGTTTCTTCTTTAGAAAGCAACGCACCCGCCTCATAGGTCATCTTGTTTCTCTTCCTGCGCATTGTTTCAAAGTGATTGATAATATCGCTGTATTTGTCTCCCATAATAGCGCTGGTCATTTCTACAACGGTTCTATGCTGTGCTCCATCTATAGGACGATACCCCTTAAAAAGCATTAAGGCGCGGCCCGCTTTGAGCATGGCCATATAAGCCAGTATATAAGTAGCCCTATTAGCGATATGAGATATTTTCTTTGCTTCTTTTAAGTCAAGCACGGCTTCTCTTAGCAACTCTTCTATTTGTATAATACCCGCCCTCTGATCCCCTATTTTCTTTTCTTTCTTTAATCTTTCTATAATTTTATTTACCATCTAGCGTCCCTTTGAGCAAGATAACCTTATTTCTGCTTACCATATTTAAAAATGTTCCCTTTTTAACTTTTTCTTTTTTGAACTCCTCTTCGCTATAATAGGTGAAATTTATCTCTCTTCCGAGCATTGACTCCAACTCACGTATCTTCTCAGTAAACTTATGCACCGGAAATGAACCTACAAGAAGAAGGTGAATGTCTGATTTGCCTCTTTGCTTATTTTTTGCGTATGAACCGTATATAAATGCCAGGGATATATCGTTATACCCGAGAATAAGTTTCTTTATAGTGCCTTCTACCCCTTCTGTCTTAAAAATAATTTTCTTAATTTCGTTATACAAAGAATATCTTTTATTTAAAGAATATAATTTAAGAGCGCCTCTTATATTGGATTTATAGAGCCCCTCCTTCTCGAGCCGCCTAAGCTCTCTTGACAAATTGCCGGCATCCTCATCTATAAGGTTGGCGAGTTCCCTGACGTAATACTCCTTATCTGGATTGGTAAATGAGTACATCAGCAATTTTCTTCTAATTTTTGTATTAAAAAGTAGTGACATTTTTTTGTTTCAATGCGTTGTTTTGTTTACATCAATTGTTGTAAAGTATACAACAATATACGTGTTTTGTCAAATTCTTTATTTAATAAACTAAATAAAACTGGTTGGTTAGCGTAAAAACTGGCGGGGATGCTCTTCTACGCTCAAATGCTTTCACCTTGAGTTACGAATCAGCTATTATCTCCCCCATTCTGCTTCATATATATACTGCTCCCTATTAACAAGTGGATACATGCTTACAACACGGATTATCCTCATCAGGCGCTGAATAACCAGACGCCCGGACAGTACCATAAAATCTATGTTAACAAAGAGCTTGTTCTAACAAAAAATACGCTTGACTAATAGGGAACATTACAGGGATTGCTTCGTCGGGCTTTTGCCCTCCTCGCAATGACTGTGGCGGAGAGGCTGGGATTCGAACCCAGGAGGCCCAAAGGACCTACCTGCTCTCCAAGCAGGCGCACTCGACCGGACTATGCGACCTCTCCTTTTTTGCGATAGGCTGGTATAATATACCACTTATTTCTTGTCTTGTCCATACGCTATTTCTGTTAATGAGGCGGTAACTTCTGTAAACATAGGCGCCTGGACAACGGCTAATAAAGGTAACCTGTCAGAACCTGAGCTGAAATAACCGCTCACCTTGCCCTTCTTCACCTTTTCATTTCCGAGCTTAGCGTATGGCTGTATATAAAATGATTTTCTGTCTCCGAGTTTTGGTATATCTATTATCTCTTTTGACTCCACAACTCCTATAAGTTGGTAGATAGACTCATTATTGCACACAGCGTATTCAATCCTCTTGTCTATTTCTATAGGCAAAAGCCTGAAATAGTAGCACGCGCTTAAGGTGTCCTGAACATTAGGCGGTATGTCAAACTCCTTTTCTGATTTATCCAGCATGTTTTTAAAATACGCTTTATGTGATACCTGGTCAAAATCAGTAACAGCATCCTTCTTGTATCTTCCCTCCCTGCGATATACCTCATGGCGCAAAGTGCATAAATTCTCTTTATCCATATATGATACAAAGCGGTCCTCTATCCTGTATATTGCTGAACAGAAGGCGTTTGTCCTGGCAGTTACCTCAAGGACATATGCCTCTCTGTTGTTTATGGTTTTAGTTCCTTTTATAGAGGCGGTTATATAACCGACAGGAATGCCCAGCCAGCGCACAGTGTATTTAAGATACTCGTGCTCAGGAAAGCTGTCTTTAGGGGGCTCTATGACTATATCCTCTGCAGAGAGCTTGGGAACTCTTTTATTGGCAGATGTGAAATTCTGGCCCGCGTAGAGCAGTTGGCTGGATAATAGAATACATATAATGATAGATGCAAGTTTCATGCTTTGCTTATTTATGGTTACAGTGTTTGAGATTGCTTCGGTCGTTTCACTCCCTCGCAATGACAAAGTTGCTATTACGACACAGCATGGATGGCTAATACGAATTTCAATTGTCTTTTAATCTTACATTTACCATGCCGCGGACAGCGTTGGTAAGTATTATCTTATCCGCTTTCTTAATATCATCTACGGTCAATACCTTCTCCTTTACACTAAAGCCTTTTTTTGACATAAGATGCCTTCTGTAAACCCCGTTTAAGAGACCGCATCCAAGAGGGGGGGTATAGTAGGTATTATTTTTCTTTATAAAGAGATTGGATATTGCCCCTTCTGTTATCTCTTCCTTTTCGTTCCTGAATATAATATCAAAAAAACCTTTTTTCCTGCAGGATGAGTATTCCCTGTCATAGATACTCCTGTTTGTAGTCTTATGAAACAGAAACCTGTCTCTTGAATCAGTCCTCTTAGATGATAGGGTAATATCTTTTGCGGAAGCCTCTTTTTGTATAACAGAATACGAGGCATCTATTGAGCCGTCTTTGTTTAACAGAAGCCTTATTCGGAAATCTTCCTTATTATTGAACCTTTTTGACAGCTTGCTCAGGTATGATACAACACGCTCTCTGCTGTATGTAAAGCCAAAATAATCCGCTGACTCGGAAAGCCTCTTAAGGTGAAACTTAAAAAAAGGGTATCCTTTTCCGGATTTCCACAGGATAGTCTCTATAAGAGAAAAGGGCTTTTCTTTCTCAGTCAAGAACCTTGCCTTTAACACGCACTCATCATACTCTTTTTCAGGAACAGAGTCGTATACAATGCCGCTTCCTATTCCCATCTGGCCTTTTTTGTTTGCGGGTTCAAGAAAGAGCGTGCGTATAGCCACATTAAAGACAGCTTCTCTTTCGGGGGATAAGAAGCCGATGCCTCCTGTATATATCCCTCGGGGGCTTTTCTCAAGGGTGTCTATTATGCGCATCGAGCTTATCTTTGGGGCTCCTGTTACAGAACCTGAAGGGAATATTGCCTTGAATATATCGTGCATGGAGAGTTCTGGCCGTGTCCTTGCCTCAACAGTTGATGTCATCTGAAAGAGGGTATTATACTTTTCCACGTCAAAAAAGCTCTTTGTCTTTACCGCGCCTTTTAATGAGAGCCTGCCTAAGTCGTTGCGCAGGAGGTCTACAATCATTATGTTCTCGCTCCTGTTCTTTGGGCATTGGTGAAGCTTTTTCGCGTTTTCTGAGTCCTCTTTTGACAAACGGCCCCTTTCCATCGTGCCTTTCATGGGCATTACCTTCATAAGGTTGCCTTGTTTCTTAAAGAATAGCTCGGGGGAAAAAGATAGGATATACCTGTTTTTAAATTTTATAAGCGCGGAATACGGGACTTTCTGTTTTTCCCTCAGGCGCAGATACAGGTTCTCTGCCGAGCCTGAAAAGGGGAAATTGAGCCTGAAGGTATAATTTATCTGGTAGGTGTCGCCTCTTTCTATAAACTTCTTTATCCTGTTTACGCGTGAGATGTATTCTCTCTTTGAAATATCAGGCCTTGGTTTTCCTGTGTTGTATGTTTTATAAAGTGCGCTGCCTGCGTCTGCCTGCAGGGTGTTATAAATTTCAGGCTCTTTAAAGATGCCGAACCAGATAAGCGGAAAATCGCGCGTCTTCTTGGCCTTAAATGCCTCCTCAAGGGCAAAGCCAGCCTCATAGGATACAAACCCTGCCGCGAAATAGCCCCTTTTTATAAAGCTATCTATTCTTTTAAAGGACTGCCTTACCCGCAAGGGGTCATAACATGATACAACCTCTAACGGGTTTTTAAACAGATAGCTTTTTTTATTGTCTTTTCCAATAAGGCTTGTGTCAAGAAGGACGAAATTGTCCTGTCCTGATAATTGTGGCAGGATATTATTTAGTGATAGGTTCCGCATCTTGTCAAGAGCGTTAGCCGGAGCTCTCTATGGAATGGAGCTCCATGGAATAGTTAAGGACGGTGCTGCTGTCTATTTTAACAGGCAGTTTATCCTTGTCTTTGCTTAAATAGAAAGTGAATTTTGACGGTGTGCTTGAGAATACGTCAACAGGGTATTCGCCTGCCGGAACCTTTATATTCTCCTGGCCCGATAGCCTGATGTAAAAATCCTGCGTAGGCAGGGTGATTTTGATATTACCCTTGTCCGCTATATCAGGATGGGCACGGCAATAATACGTAAGAAGTATCGCGTTGTATATCGGGGAGTTCTTCTTTATGGTGTTATTATCTGATGAAAAACTGCTCTTTTTATCTATATTGACCGTAAAGTCAGACTGGTTATACCGCTCTGTTATGGTTTCTGAAAAACCGCCTATCCTCTTAATCTTTCTTTCTATCTTTACGGGAAGGAAGGTCTCATTGTCGGCGTATATATTCTCATAATCACTAAAAAGCGGCAGATTGGTAGAGAAGGTTACACGCAGGACCTTTTCGCCCCGGAGCTCCTCCTCTCCGTGAAATATCAGGCTTGATTTTCCGACCATTATGCCTGCTGAATAGACATTATATATTAGCTTTTCGCCTTCTTTAAAAGGAAATGCCCTGGATTCGGGTTCAGGCTTAAACCCGTTGTCAAAGGAATATATCTCTTTCGCGGACATGCCGTTTTTACCGTTTGTAAAGCGCCATACCTTAAGGCCGTTTCTGAAATTTATACCATAACTGCTCGCGGTGGCACTCCTGCTGTGAAGCAGTATATCGCATTCTACGCTGTCAAACCTTACCTCATAAAAAGATAATATAAGGCTAAGTATTACAATAAAGACAATCGCTATTGAACTTATAATTTTTACCATTTTTATTTCCAAAAAAGGAGTTTATTATAGGGGAGATAAGAGTTTATAACACAAGGTAAGCTTTGTCAAGAGATTATCCGCTTTTAAGAAGTTATACTTCGATACTCTGCCCTGATTTGACTGCTATAAAATCTCTTTTAAACTCCTGCCTGAATATTTCTTCTGCAATATCACCTGTGCAGTGGGCAGGAGCTGCTTTTTGCACTTTCTTATGCCGGAAGGCGCTTATTACCTCTCTTATGGAGGGCTCATCAAGGTTCTTTAAGTGAAAACCTCCCAGGGCAAGATAGAGCTTCTCTTGCTTAAAGCGCTTGTTCGCGCTGCCTAATACTTCTATAATGCCCGGATGGGCACAGCCTGTTATTAGGCTTATACCGTTTTGGGTCCTGACAGCAAGCGCCTGTTCATGCATGTCTTTGTTTTTGTATATTCCTGTTAACTCTTCTGTTACAAAAACATCCTTTGATATCTCTGAAAAACCCTTATTCTCAATAAGGCGCGCGCCTGAAGAGTTTATCCTGTCCTTAAGGGCTTTGCTTACACCCCGGCACACATAAACCTTAATGCCTTTTCTTATATCAAGCAGCCGCCATAGGCCTCCTGTATGGTCATCATGGTCATGGGATATGACAATAGATTCTATATCAGGAATACTGATATTCATGTATGCCATATTGGAAAATAGCGGCTCATGGCCGGGACCTGTGTCAAACAGGACTCGCTTGTCTGCCAGGCATGAAAAACCCCATCCTCGGGAGTATTCATTGTTTATGACCTGGTCATTAAATACGATATCAAGCTTCATCAGGTTTAATCCGGTTTTTTAGCGATTAATATCCAGTGGCACTTATGCCTGAAGCGTCTGATATTATAGCCTGCTTCATAAAAATACGAACAGGTTGTATCTTTGGTGGTATCCGAGCTTTCATGCTTACGGCCTTCGTTTCTGTGCACCCTGTCTACTATGCGCAGGCCTGTCTTATTGAAATCCGCAAATACAACCGTGCCGCTTGGGCGTAATACCCTGTCT
This sequence comes from uncultured Planctomycetia bacterium, assembly GCA_964492885.1. Taxonomy (GTDB): domain Bacteria; phylum Omnitrophota; class Gorgyraeia; order JABMRG01; family JABMRG01; genus CAZBMI01. The sequence continues at coordinate 6,910 of CAZBMI010000014.1, forward strand.
ATCTCGGAGAACATCACTTTTGCCTTATCTATATGGTGAAAAACATTTATTCCTATTATATTGTCAAAACTATTGTCCTTGAATTTAAGGCGCTTGGCATCCATTGTATAAAACTTAACAGAGCCTAAAAGCTTTGCATAAGAAAGGTTTAGCGCCGCTGTCCTGAAAATCTCTTTGTCTTTATCAACCGAGATAAACTTATACCCTGCTTTTGCCAGGCTGAGCGTAGTATGGCCTGTGCCTGTGCCTATCTCGAGAATATCCCCTTTTAGCGGGGCCGCCTTTTCAAGGATAAACTTTATACTGCCGGGAAAATCAAGACCTCTTTTCCTGTAATGAGCTATGCGCTGTTTAAAATATCTGTTGTTCTCTTTAACAGCTTTTGGGCTTAGCTTTGGCACGCGATATTTCATCTTTTAACAGCCTTTCCCGGATGGTGTGATAGTATGATATCTCTTAGGTTGCAGCCTACATCTTCTGTGATAACAGGGCATTTTGCCATAAAAAGAAAGAAGACCTCTCGCTTTGTGTTTGACAATGCCTCAAAATTACCCTGTCCCTTGCTTATTACCATGCTGGCTTTCTTATATATATCAAGAAACTCTTTTGAGCACAGATAAAGCACTGTGCCCGGAGCGTCAGAGCCTGAGGACATTATCTTAGCTGTCTTATCTATCCCGCAGAATAGAGCATCGCTCGCAAGGGCGTCGTTTATAATAGGCTTCTCCTTTACGGCGTATATAATCTCCTTGCCCTTATAGAGCCTCTTTATCTCCTCTAGCAGGACCCTGTCAAATACAGTCTCTCCGGCATTATCAGCAAGATAGAGAATAGTCTCTGCTTTCTTTAACGCTTGTTTGAAACTCTTGTAATCAAATATGGCCTTACTCTCTTTTTTAATGGACTCGTCCTCTTCCGCGAGTATGTTTGATAGCTCAGCATCGACATTCAGGGTATTTTTTACACCATAATCTATTATGTTGCCTGCTATGGCAAGCTCTACTGCTGTCAGCAGTCTGTCTTTTGAGCTGTTTACTTTTTTCTTAAGTTTGGGGTATATGTTAAGGGCAAGGGAGTTGCTCTTTGCTTTTATCTTAGCGTAGGGGTCATTCTTGTTAGTAATCTTCTTTACGAGGTTGTATATTATCCTGCCCATCTCAGGCGGGGAAGCAGACAACGGAAATTCAGGCAACACCTTTGAAAGCTCATAGACCATCTGTTTCTGCTTTGCCTTGCCTGCTCCGGCTATTTTGACAGCCTCGAGAGACTGTTTAAAAAAACATGGTATGCAATCCAGATAAGTTTTCATTAAATCTATTTTTAAATACGCTATCTAAGCTATGTTTTTAAGTTTTTCCCAGATACTTATTATCTCGTCCTTTGTCCGGCAGTCTTTGTGCTCTATTATAGTCTTTGCCTCTACCATTGCCTCAACTATTGCCTTGTCAAAACGGACTTTGCCTATAACCGGTATATCATTCTCTTTGCAATAGCCTTCTATCTTTCCTGCCATATCCGGGTTTAAGTTATACTTATTTATAATAAGGGCGGGTTTCACCTTAAAATGCTTTGCGACACCTATAACCCTGGAAGCGTCATGCAGGCCTGATAGCGTAGGCTCTGTCACAACCACCGCGCAGTCTATTCCCGACAAAGACGCGATAACAGGACAGCCTATGCCGGGGGCCCCGTCAATTATGACCCAGTCGCGCTTCTTCTCTTGGGCAAGCTCTTTTGCCCTGTTTCTTACAAGCGCTACAAGCTTTCCGGAGTTCTCTTCCGCTATGCCGAGTTTAGCGTGTACCATAGGGCCTAAACGCGTATCTGATATAAACCACTCTCCTGAAATATTGTCCTCCATGGTAATAGCGCCTTTAGGACACGCGAAAGAACAGAAGCAGCAGCCTTCGCAGGATATAGGGTCTACAACATAATCACTGCCTATAGCGTCAAAACGGCAGACATCGATACACTTGCCGCATTCAATACACTTTTTCTTATCTATTATAGCTGTCTTTCCGCTCTTAAACTCATGCCTGCGGATGATCTTCGGCTTAAGCAGAAGATGGAGGTCCGCAGCGTCTACATCGCAATCAGCCATAACCTTGTTCTCTGCTAAACTGGCGAAAGCGCCTGTAATAACAGTCTTACCCGTACCGCCTTTTCCGCTTATTACAACTATTTGTTTCACGATACTCCTTTACATTATATTTTGCTTAGCGCGTCCTGGGCTGCCACTATAATAGGATATGTTGTAGGAGCGCTTGTAAGATAAGGGTGGGTTGCTATCTGCAGGGTCTCCAGCTCTGTTATCGAGACTCTCTGCTGTATGGCCATTCCTATTATATTAATCATCTCGCCTGCTGACATGCCTCCTGACACCTGGCCGCCCATAATTATTCCTGACTGCCTTGAGAATACCAGTTTCACCTTTACCTTGCTGGCGCCCGGCAGGCTGCCCGGATGCTTATCCATGCCTTCGGCATTACCTACAACTACCTCAAAAGCCTCTTTTTTCGCGTTGTTCTCAGTAAGGCCTGCGGAACCCAAGACCAGGCCGTCAACATAGGTCGAGTATATGGCTATAGTGCCTTTATTTTCGCGAACTACTTTGAGCTTGTAAAGGTTTGAGCCCGCTATCCTCGCCTCTGCTGTAGCTGTGGAGGCAAGCATAACAGCAGCGTCTCTTCTTGTATAAAAATCCCTCTTTCCGACACAGTCTCCGACAGCGAATATATCAGGGTCTGTTGTACGCATATACTCGTCAACCCATATACCCTTGCCTTTTCCCAGGTCAAGCCCTGCCTCTCTTGCTATAGCGGTGTTAGGCACAGCTCCTATACCGAGAATAACACTGTCTATCTTAAGGTCATCCCTGTTGTCAAAGCTTACTTTCCCAACCTTGTCTTTTCCCGAAAAACCGGTCACCTTTGTGTTTGTAAGGACCTTTACGTTTTTTTTGCGGAGTTTCTCTTCAACCAGCGAATGAAACTCATTATCAAAGGAGTTCTCAAGCAGGTGCGGCAACAGCTCTACAAGGTGCACATTCGCGTCTTTTTTACCCGAAAGTTCATCGGCAAATTCTATTCCTATAAAACCCCCTCCGAGAATAAGGATATTTTTGGACTTTTCAACCTTTTTGACAACATCTTTTAAATAATCCATGTCCTTGTAAACAGGGTATACCCCTTCTTTATCTATACCCGGAATAGGCGGTGTAATAGGGTTTGAGCCTGTCGCGAGAATAAGCTTATCGTACTTATACTCATTCCCGTCCTGCGAAAAAGCCTTTTTCTCCTTTCGGTCTATTTTGCTGATATCATCTACTACCACCTCTATATTATTATTCTCCAGCGCGGCATTTCCCAGCTTGTTCTCATCAGGCTCTTTTAAGCTGTTGAACATATAAGGTATGCCGCATGGTATACAGCCGTTCTTTGTCTTTTTAACAAGCAGAATATCCTTATCAGGATAATACTTCTTTGCTGTTATCGCGCTTATAATGCCCGCGGGCCCACCGCCTACTACCAGAATATCCGTGCTTTTTTGCATAAGAACCTCTCTTTACATAGTCTGTGTTAAGACACAAAGGCTGTGGACAACCTTTATGTTATGAGCCTTGCAAAAATCTATAGCATTTTGGCTCTCCGCGCCCGGCTGCATCCAGACGCAGTATATACCCTTGTCCCTGCACTCCTGCACAATCTTTTCCGTTGCCTGAGGAGGAGTTACCAGGTCTATAACATCAACAGGATATGGTATCTGCTTTACGCTTTTATAACATTGGGCATCTTCTACTTTATCAAGCCCGGGATTTACAGGATATACCTCATGGCCTTTCTCCTTAAGCCTTTTGAATATCTTAAAAGCGAACTTATCCTCATTCTTAAACGAGCCCGCTACAGCAAAACTCTTTTTATTTAAAAATTCCCTGACTAGGTTTTCCATTTTTTTATTCTGGTAAAAATGCCCTTAAACTCTTTCTTGTATTCGGGAAATGCCTCTACTATCGGCGTGCCCTTTGAGTAGGCAGAGGCTATCTCCTGCTTAAAGGGTATACGCATGAGAACGGGTATATTCTCTTTTTCGCAGTATCTATCAGTATCCTCGTTGCCTAAGTCAGACCTGTTTACAACAACACCAAAAGGGATTTTCAGTTTTCGCAATACCTCAACTGCCAAGACCAGGTCATTCAGGCCGAAAGGGGTGGGCTCGGTAACTAATATACAAAAATCGCTCCCCTTTAAAGATTCAACAACAGGACATGAAGTCCCCGGGGGAGCGTCTATAATGACTTCTCTTGTTTTGTTCAGGTGTCTCTTTACGTGCCTTATTAAGGGAGGCGCCATTGCCTCTCCGACATCTAAACGCCCGTGAACAAACTGCATGGCGCCGGCTTCACCTATTTCAGCAACGCCTATCTCCTTGTCCTCCTCTGTTATGGCATTTTGCGGACAGAAATAGCTGCAGCTGCCGCAGCCATGGCAAAGATTCGCAAAGACCAAAGTCTTTCCTTTGCTGTTTTTGCCTTTGGGGATAACCAATATAGCGTTATAAGCGCAGACTTCTGCGCATCTGCCGCAAAAGTCACATTGACTTTCATCTATCTTTGGCACCGGTATAAAACATTTCTCAGAATGCTTTATATCGGGCTTTAAAAAGATATGCGCGTTCGGTTCTTCGGTATCACAATCTAAAAACTGTACCCCGCCCTCAATAGAAAGGGCGAGGCTTACAGATATAGTTGTCTTTCCTGTACCGCCTTTTCCGCTTGCAACAGCTATTACCATGTTATTCGCGTACCATTTTCACATTACATTTAGGGCACATAACAGAATAACAAGGTACTCCTGCCTGATGGGGAACCTTTGCCCCGCACATAGGGCACACGCAGTTACCGCTTGGCCCTGCCCCGGGGCGGTTTCCGCCTAATCTTCCTCTTCCTGATCCTCTTCCCATACCCATACCTCTTGGCATCTTAAAATCCCTCCTTCTTAATTATCTAAAGATATAGCTCCTGTAGGACACTGGCTTACACACACACCGCATCCGACGCAATCGTCGCTTATCTCTGCCTTGCCCTCTTTTATGCTTATAGCATTTACAGGGCAGCTCTCAACGCAAACACCGCATCCTTCACATTTATCTTTCTCAATCTTTGCCGGCATTGCTGTTTCTCTCCTTAATTAATTTGTTGGCGGCATTCCGAATTTAGAGCCTACGCTTGGTCCGCCTGTTGCTTTCAAGTCACCTTTTTTATAACTTTCCACAGCATCCTTTACGCTGCCTGATACACCGGTTATAACTTCTATGCCGGCTGCTTGAAGCGCCTGAAAGGCATTTGGCCCTACATTACCTGTAAGTACCGCCTTTACCTGTTTTTCGGCTACAAGCTGTCCTGACCTTATTCCTGCTCCTCCTGTGGATTCCATATTCGGATTCTCTACTGCTTCTGATGACATTGTGTCAGTATCAACAATGATAAAATACTTACACCTGCCGAAGCGAGGGTCAACATTGGAATCCAGGTTATTTGTATCAGATGTAACACAAACCTTCATAAGCGCTCCTTGTTTTTAATGGTCACAATTATCCTGGTTAGGATGGTCACACGCGGTCTTGTCAATACCGTAGCCTTTTCCGTCACCAGGGTTACAGAGACTCTCGCCTCCTTCCAGGCTACCTGCTTCCAGTTTCTTTATGATATCATCTATAGCCCCTGAAATACCTACTACTATCTCTATTCCAAACTGGTTGAAAAAGTTAACAGCGTTCATTCCCATGCCGCCTGCTATAATACATTTTACTCCGTTATCATGCAGAAATTTAGGTATCGCGCCCGGATGATGGCCCGGGTTATCCAGGACCTGCCTGTTTGTAACCTTGTTGTTATCAATATCAAGTATTGTAAAAGACGGGCACCTGCCAAAATGAGCGGACACAGAATCTCCGTCTGTCGATATTGCCACTCTCATAAGTAATCTCCTTTTAAATTATTTGCCTTTATCAGCGGATTCAAGTTCCTTAATGCGCTGGTTTAAGGCATTTACCTCATCCTGCAGAAGCTTGGCTTCATTTTTAAGCATATCAGCTTCCTGCTTTGATGTCAAATCCTGTGTCGCGGGACTGCCATAATATGCCGCAAATCCCCGCGCATAACCGCGCATAGGCTGGTAGCCGGGTCTTCCTCCTCTGAAAAAACGGCCTCTTCCTAATCCGCGGCCAAAACCCAATCCCATTCCTCTTCCGGGAATAAAATTGGTATAACCCGGCGCAGTATAACCCGCGCAATAACCTGCTCCACGCCCTGTCATTGGGCCTGCTCCCATAGGTCCTGTTCCATCTCCTCCTGGCATCTTAATCACCTCCTTTTATTGAAAATTATTTTCATTAAATAAGATATACTCTATTTTCTGCATTCTTTGCATAAACCATAAAACTGTATAAGATGGTCATTAATCCTGAAATCGTACTTTTCACTAAGGCCTTTTTCTGTCTTACTTAAAAGCTCTGTCTCTTTATCAACAAAATCCGTATAATCGATAACCCTGCCGCAGTTTGTGCAGACTAAATGATGATGGTGCCTTTTCCCCTTAGGGCCTTCTGATAACTCATACCTTGCCCTGTTGTCTCCGAAGTCAAATTTATAAACAAAGCCCATCTGGACCAGTAATTCAAGCGTGCGGTAAACAGTCGTAAGCCCGACATTAGGGTATATCTTATGCACAGCTAAATATATATCCTCTGCGCTTAAATGTTCTGAAGTTTTGCTAAACACATCCAATATAGCCTGCCTTGGAACTGTAATCCTGTAACCACAGCCATGAAATCTTCCGTGCCACCAC
>CAZBMI010000015.1:0-13662 GCA_964492885.1 uncultured Planctomycetia bacterium
TTAGGCAATATAGCTCCAAGCCAGTCAGACTATTTCCAGGCAACAAGAGGAGGAGGCCACGGAGACTACCGCTCGATAGTGCTTGGTCCGTCTTCTGTAGAAGAGGCGATGGAGCTTACAATGCTCGCTTTTGACTTAGCGGATACGTACAGGATGCCCGCGATGATTTTAGCAGACGGCATGTTAGGCCAGATGATGGAGCCTGTGGAGATATCCAAATTCAAGTTCAGGAGGAGAGAGTTTACTAAAAAGCCCTGGGCATTAGACGGAGCTAAGGGCCGCAGACCCCGGATAATAAAGTCGCTTTATCTTAAGCCCGGAGAGCTTGAAAAGATAAATAACCTGCAGCAAGCCATGTATAAAATTATAAAGTCAAAAGAGGCGCGGTCAGAGGCCCTTTACTGCGGTAACGCGGAGGTTATTGTTGTTGCCTACGGTACGGTAAGCCGCATTGCAAAGGCAGCTGTTAAGAACTTACGGGCAAAAGGCAAGCGCACAGGCCTTTTCAGGCCGATTTCGCTATGGCCTTTTCCGGAAAAAGCGCTTAAGAGGTATTCAAAACGCGCAAATAAGTTTTTAGTAGTTGAGATGAGCGCGGGCCAGATGGTCGAGGATGTAAGGCTCTCTGTTTTTGAGAACAACGCAAAGGTAGATTTTTACGGCCGCCCGGGCGGCGGTATCCCGACTCAGAAAGAGATAGAAAAGGCCATATACAGGAACTTAAGATGAGTATTATATTTAAAAGGCCCAAGAGCTTAAAAGACGTTACAACGCACTACTGCCCCGGCTGCGGCCATGGAATAATCCACAGGCTTGTAGCAGAGGCAGTGGATGAACTCCGTATCCGCGAAAAGATTATTGCCATAGCTCCGGTAGGCTGCGCTGTCTTAGCTTATGATTACTGGAATTTTGACACAACAGAGGCTGCTCACGGAAGGTGCCCTGCGGTAGCAACCGCGATAAAGAGGTTAAGGCCTAAAAACATAGTATTTACATATCAGGGAGACGGCGACTTAGCCGCAATAGGCACTGCGGAGACAGTGCATGCCGCTAACAGGGGCGAGAACATAACTATCATATTCGTAAATAACGGCGTATACGGAATGACAGGCGGGCAGATGGCTCCGACAACCCTTGTGGACCAGAAGACAGCTACTACAACAGCAGGAAGAGATGTCTCCTGCGACGGGTATCCTATTAAACTGCTTGAGATGCTCTCTGCCTTAGGCGGGGTAAAATATTTGGAACGCACCACTGTCCATTCCCCTAAAAATATATTGAGAACAAAACAAGCCATAAGAAAGGCCTTTAAGAACCAGGTAGATAACAAGGGTTTTTCAATGGTAGAGATTTTATCGATGTGCCCGACCTATACGAGCCGTTCTGTAGAGGCGTCTGTAAAATGGATAGAAGAGCGTGTTTCTAAAGATTACCTTTTAGGCGTTATTAAGGATACAGCATGAGACAGGATAGAATAGTCTGCGCGGGTTTTGGCGGGCAGGGTATAATGATACTGGGTAAGCTTATAGCCTACAGCGCTATGGCCCAAGGTTATAATGTGACATGGATGCCTTCATACGGCGCTGAAGTAAGAGGCGGCACAGCCCATTGCATGGTCACCATATCTGATGAAGAGATAGCCTCGCCCCTCTTCTTGTGCTGTGATACAGCTATTATTATGAACAAGCCCTCTCTTAATAAGTTTCTTAAAGCCGTTGCGGCAGAAGGCGGGGATAAAAAGGGCCTGGTTCTTCTTAACAGCTCTCTTGCGGATAAAGATATAAGAAAGAAAGGCCTGGATGTTGTAAAGATTCCCATGACGGAGATTGCCCTTGAACTTGGAAATGTCCGCGCGGCAAACATGGTGGCATTGGGCGCTTATATGAAGAGAAAGGCATTCTTTTCAAAGGCTGTTGTAATAAAAGGCATCAGGATAGCCTTTGCCGGAAAAAAAGATATTATAAACCTTAATATAAAGGCATTGAATAAAGGGGAGTCTTTTTAAATGAGCAGCGTAAGGGTGCGTTTTGCGCCTTCTCCTACAGGCTCACTTCATATAGGCAGCGCGAGAACAGCGCTGTTTAACTGGCTCTATGCCAGGAATCAGAAAGGCGCGTTTATACTGCGCATAGAAGATACTGATACGGAGCGCTCTGACACCAGGCATATAGACGAGATACTAAAGAGCCTTAAGTGGCTGGGCATGGATTGGGACGGAGAGGTATTTTACCAGAGCAGGAGGTTTGATTTATATAAAAAGACGGCTGAAAAACTTGTAGGGCAAGGCAGGGCCTTTTACGAGGACAGCGATAAGGGAAGGGCAATAAAACTTAATGTCCCTGAAAACGAGGTCATCACATTCTATGATATCGTCCATGACAAGATAGATGTAAATACCGATACCTTAAATGACCTGGTAATAATGAAGTCTGACGGCTCCCCGACATATAACTTCGCCTGCGTCGTAGATGACGCTGACATGTCTATTACCCATATAATAAGAGGCGATGACCACATAGCAAACACCCCAAAACAGCTTCTTATATACAAGGCGCTGGACGTAAAGCCCCCGAAATTCGCGCACATACCGCTTATACTCGGTGAAGATAAATCACGCATGTCAAAACGCCATGGCGCGACATCCATAGAAGAGTATAAGAACAGGGGCTATCTCCCGGAGGCGCTTGTAAACTTCTTATCCCTTATGGGCTGGTCACCAAAGGATGACAGGGAGAAGCTGACTATCCAGCAGCTCATAAAGCTATTCTCATTAAAGTCGATAGTAAAGACAGGCGCGGTTTTTAACATAAAGAAGCTCAACTGGTTAAACGGCGAGTATATAAGGGAAAAGCCCCTGCCGGAACTTACGGATTTCGTGGCAGGACATTTAATAGGCAAAGGTATTATAGAGAAAGATTATGATAGACAATGGCTGGAAGGTGTTGTAAAATCCTTTCAAACAAGATTCTTTAACATAGATGATTTTATAGAGCAGTCGGATTTCCTGTTTAATGATGACATAGAGATACCCCTTGCTTTAGAAGAAGAACACTTAAGTGATAATAGTACTATCGGCCTGCTTTCTAAATTGAAAGACGCTTTGGACAAGACAGACCCTTTTACGCCTGATGATATAGAAAAATCTGTCCGTTCTTTAGCGGAAAAGGAAGGCGTAAAAGCGGCAGATATAATTCATCCCGCACGCGCGGCCCTTACAGGCCGCACCGCAGCACCCGGCATTTTTGACATAATGCACCTTATCGGCAAGGCCCGCGTGTTAAAAAGATTGGATGCTGTTATTGTGAACTATCGTCATTGCGAGGGAGCGTAAGCGACCGAAGCAATCTAAAGTAGAAATATTTCCGCTGCCCCGTGGTGTAATTGGCAACACGGATGATTCTGGTTCATTTGTTCTTGGTTCGAGTCCAAGCGGGGCAGCCATTTAAATTTCTCGGAAACCAGAATGAGAGATAATTCAAGCCCTAATAACTAATCATTATCAGGGCTTTTTTATCTCCGCACGTGTCAAAGACTTACGTCAAATGTTTGCCCTCACGTCATTGCGAGAAGTGCCGAAGGCACGACGAAGCAATCTCAGGGGCTGAAATCTCCCAACAAATCTCACCCGTTTATCTCTTTATCTCTGATATGCGTTTTAGTAAATCAATTTTAGTAAATGAATATTTGCGGAATTGTTAAGCTAAAGCTAGATCATAGCAAGGCATTTACTAGGAATAGTTAGAATTTGAATCTATGTTGGGGATCTTCTGATTCGATAGTATCTCTAACTGTTTTGATAAAGCTTTCGGCAGATTTTAATGCATTCATTACTTCTGTTTCAGAAAAAGAGATACTCAATTCATATGTAAATATGTTTCTTTTTCTTCGCATACTATCAAAACGTTGTGTTAAGCTTTTGTATTTTTCACCAAGTAAGTTAGCAGCAAAATCAACAACTGTTTTATGCTGATAGCCATCAGATGGCCTATATCCTTTAAAGAGCATAAGTGCCCTGCCTGTATGTAGCATCGCAGTATAGGCAACAGTAAAAGCTACTCCTTGGTCAATTTTTATGTTTTTCTTGGCAGCAGCTATCTCTTCATAGGCTCTTCGTATCATCTTCTCCATGCCTCTAAAGCTTCTTTCCTGCTCTTTAATCAATCCTTGTCTTAGTGATTTTTTAATAAAAGTTTCAAAGCTCATTTTCATCTCCAATTAAAAATATCTTTTTGTTTTTTAAAAGGTCATCTATAAAAGAATCTTTTGCTTTTTTCTTTTTTTCAAAATCAGTTTTTGAGTATATACTGTAATTTATTTCTCGTTTCAAGGTTTTTTCCAGTTTATTTATCTTGTTTAGCAATATATCCTCGTCAGGCTTTCCTATTATGAATAAGTCTATATCACTCTTTGCATTTTCAGCGTTTTTTGCGTAAGAGCCATATATAAAAGCAGCATTAATATTTTTTATAGCAGAGAGAAGTTTTTCAAGGCTTGCTTTTATGCCAACAGTTTTAAATACAATACTTTTCAATTCATCGAAGAGCGGATAGTGCTTGTTAAGTGAGTAATACAGCAGGTTGCATTTTCTTTCTGATTTAAATACGCTTTCTTTTTCTAGTGCAATGAGTTCCTTGCGCAGCATTGAAACAGGTATATCAAGCTCACGCTCCAGCTCTCTTAGATAGAATGGCTTACCGGGGTTGGAAAAATATAAGCGGAATATAGCCTGTCTTGTTTTTGAATTGAAAATTTTTATAATATCCATATTTGTAATCTTTTTATATTACAATTGTAACCTATAAATATTACAATGTCAAGTAGAATTTTTAAAAAAGTTCGAATCTAAAAAGGTCTTTAGAAATGAAGTTTATACGTAGTATTAGTCCAGGCCGGGCAGCCACCGTACCACATAAACAATTGCGAGTGCTTATACAGGAATGAGGTCAAATTATACGCGCCGCAAAAAAAATGGGGACTGTCCCCATTTTTTCTGTCTGTCATTCAGAACGCCACTGTCATTCTGAGGGAGCCCAAAAGGCGACCGAAGAATCTATAAGGTGACGCCCATGTTTAACATCTACAACCTATTCAAAACCCCATATGGTTACTACGACTACATCCGGACAGACTGTAAAAGCCATTCAGATTGAGTTTGATAACCGTAAAGCCTGGCTTCCCAAGGTGTGGATAAGAAAACGTTGTCATTGCGAGCGAGTAAAACGAGCGAAGCAATCGCAAAACGTAATCTCCATCAAAATTTCACTTTATCATTGGACGCATTACCGTATTTTAATGCGTATCAATAAGCCCGAAGCAAGAGCATTTTATGAGGCTGAATGCGCTGCAAACAATTGGTCTGCACGGGAGCTTGAACGTCAAAAAGGCTCACTTCTTTATGAAAGGCTTGCTTTAAGCAAGGACAAAAAAGCCATTATGAAATTAGCCCGTAAGGGCCAGGAACTGCAGACATATGGAGATATGATCAAGGACCCATATGTCCTAGAGTTTACCGGTTTGTCCCCACATTCCAGGCTTTATGAAAGCAAACTAGAACAAGCGCTTATAGATAATCTGTCAAAGTTTTTGCTTGAACTCGGCAGGGGTTTCACCTTTGTTGCCCGCCAGAAGCGCATAACTTTTGACGGAGACCATTTCTATATCGACCTTGTCTTCTATAATACTATTTTAAAATGTTTTGTTCTTCTTGACCTTAAGATAGGAAAGCTTGTACACCAGGATATAGGGCAGATGCAGATGTATGTAAATTATTATGATAGAGAACGTAAACAATCGGATGATAATCCAACAGTGGGTCTTATTCTTTGTGAAGATAAAAAAGACGCGGTTGTCCGGTACACACTCCCTAAAAGCAACAAACAGATATTTGCTTCAAGATATAAGTTGTATTTACCAACCGAGGCGGAACTGATAAAAGAGTTAAAAAGAGAACGGTTCTTGGTAGACTCAGAGCTCAAGAAACTGCCAAAGCAGGCGAAAAGGACTAGAAGGAAGAAGAAGTAATGGTAAGGGTTTGGACCTACAAGATATGTATTGCACAACTAAGGGGATTGAGTTCTAGATTCTTCACTTCGCCCCGTTATAAATTTTATTTATATTAACTTTGCATATAAATTTGTAACGGGGCTTCGCCCAGAATGACAGTGGAAAATTGTATACTTGTTGTATACCGGCTTGCACTTAGTGTCATAAGTTGTTATAATGCAGGTAGTTCTATTTTTGCAGACCCCGAGTCCAAGCGGGGCAGCCACCGTACCAGATAGTCATTGCGAGACGAGACAAAGTCTCGTCGAAGCAATCTCAGCGGCAGCCCAAAATTCCCTGATTAATCCCCGAGGCTTATCTCCAAATCGCATATTAGTGTTGCATCTTTTGTGTTATCAAGCTTGACATCACTCTATTGGGTTAACCCTTGTGTAGATATTATTTAGGATGTATAATATAAACAATATTTTAACGATATAGTATTAATGAAGTGCGCAAGGAGTTTATAATGGGAATAGCAAGCCGGTTAGTTACGATTACGCTTTTAACATTTATACCCATCGCGTCCTTGGCTTACGGGCAGCAGAAGGATGACAACGTAGAGTGGAGAATAAGAGTAATATCGGCAAACGGGCTTAAAGATACAGACTGGATAAAGGCGCGCGGCAAATCAGACCCCTATGTCCAGGTTTATGTATTGGACAAAGAAGAGATGGCAACAGGTATACGCTTTATTGATGATGCCCTTAACCTGCCTGAGATACCGAGGTTTGTTGAAATAGGTAAATCCCGGGTAATAAAAAACACCTTGAAGCCTCAATGGAATTATTTAATTAAAAAAAATTATCCTGTAGGCAAAAAACCGCCTGTGCTCATGTTTAAAGTGTGGGATAAAGACCCTCTTAAGAATGAATTTTTGGGAATTGCCGCAATTGTAAATCCACAGCCGGGCATTACTTATAACCTTCCCTTAAAGCGCCGCAGGCCGCCTCCTCTATTGAATTGGCCGGGCAAGCTTAGGATGCCGGGAATTTTGACCGTAAAGATCAGCAGCATAAACCCTAAGGTAAAAGTGCCGAACTTGTTGCGTAAGAGCCCTGAAGCAGCAAAAAACCTGCTGGAACAAGCAGGCTTTGGCGCTGTTGAAAAAACTAAGTTAGTAAGCTTTCCCGGATCTAAGATAGGCAGGGTGGTAAGCCAGTCACCAAAGCGCGGACAAATGGTTGATAAAGGCACAAAGGTAAATTATTACATAGGAAAAGAAGTTACATATTCTATGCCGAATGTGGTAGGTAAAGACAAAAGATGGGCCAGAAGATTATTAAGGCCTCCTTTCAGGCATATAAGCATAAATTATAAAGCTCCACCCCTTGATGCTCCCAGAGCAAAATGGTTGAAAGTGGCTGCCCAGACGCCAAAGCCCGGTACCAAGATATCCCAAAGAGAAAATATAGAGCTTACAATTCTTCGCCCCCCGGCTGATTATAAGATTGTTATCCCGGACGTTACCGGCAAGAATATAGAAGAAGCCAAAAACTCTCTTAATGATGCAAAGGTAGCTGGAATAAGAATAGAAAAAAAACGTATTGCGGACCTTGAACAAAACGGTAAAATCATATCTCAAAACCCGAAACCCGGAGAAGAGATTTCATGGAATGCGGGCAAGCCGGTTATTCTGACGATAGGGTGGTATGCAGATGGCAGCAGCTTGCATTCTGCGAAATTGACAGAGATCGGGCAAAAATTCGAAGTAACATTTACAAAAAAACTTAGCAAAAATTTCCGTTTCTTTAAAATCATAGAACCAGGATATTTAGTCATTACAGAAGAATCAACACCAAAAGATGATATAAATCCTCTTGTTACCTACTATAGCGAAATAACAAAGGGGGAGTTTGAGCGAAAAGGCGGCTCGGTTTATTATCCCCCAAGCGCTTACAGGGTTACTGCCGGCAACTGTGTAGTAGCGCTTGATCCCGAATGGGAGGTAGAAACAGATAAAACTTATGAATTTAAAGCGCATTTTATAAAAGAATTTGATTTTGCAGAACCCAATGATTCTTTTGAGAAAGCTACTATAATTGATAAAAACGCAGAACTTGCCATCGGTTTTATCGGCGGAGATGATAAGGATTATTATCAGTTTGAGATTGAGAGGCCAGGTTACCTTGAGGTTAAACTTAATAAGCGACCCTCGGAAGATTATGAAAGCAGGCTGGGCTCAGGCCTGACAGCAAGATTTGATATATATGATGAAGATAAAAATAAGGTCGGAGGCCGCTACCTGCCTAATGCGCAGGGATTAATGCCCGGTAAATATTTCTTAGTATTTGAAGGAGAGGAAGAGTCGTGGGATAGTTTGCCCTATACGATTGACTTAACATTTCATCAGCAGCAGGACCTGGGCGAGCCGAATGACACAAAGGAATTAGCTTACAATGTCAGGACCGGTGACTCAATCCCCGTTGCTTATGATGTCAGAGATAAAGATTATTATTTAATCGAGTCTGATGAGCCCGGGTATGCCTTGATCCAGCATGATTCTAAACTGCCCTTTACAGTTCCTTTTTATCGGTATGATGATAAAGGTAACGAGGAAGGCTCAATGGAGTATCTGCCTGCTGCGGTAAGAATCGATAAAAGCAGGCTCATATGCCTTAAACCCGATACTTATGAAACAGGGTATTTAGTAGATTCTCTGCCTATGTTAAATATAGGGTTTATTCCCGCGACGACAGACAAATCAGAACCCAACGACACAGCGCAAGATGCAACAACGATAGAGCTTAATAAAATTATTGAGGCCTTGATGTTGCCCCGATGGGAAAAGGATTATTATCGGTTTACCGGGACTGAAACCGGCACAGTATTTATAGAGGTAGATGCGCCGGAAGATATGCCGGGTGAGCTGGTGTCCAACTTGCCCATAAAGGCAAGGGTACTGGCCTCAGACGGAGAAACTATCATAAAGGATAGATTCAGTTTCCCTCTTTCTTTAAATGTCAGGCCGGGAGATGATTATATATTAGAATTACAACAAGAGCCCGGATTAAGGCGTTTTTGTATTCAGACCTATAGGTTAAATATTCATGATGGCTCAAAAGAAGAAAAAGGAGATGAGAGGCACCCCGATGAAAGATACAGAACAGAATATAATGATAAAAAAGAGTGTATAGACATAGCCAAAGAGGCCTATCAGCTTTATTTGGCCAAAGAATATAAGAAAGCTGACAAGCTATACAGAAAAGCGCTGGATTGCCTGCCAAACCACCCTGTTGTATGGAATGATTTTGGCGCAACAAGCTATAAATTAGGTAATATAGATGCTGCTGATAGCGCATTTACTAAGGCCATTGAATTAGATGCTGAATATGCCCTGCCCTGGCGCAACCTTGCTGTGATTTCATGGGATAACGAGAACTGGCAAAAAGGCCTTCAGAGAGCATCAAAGGCCGCTGGGCTTAGACATTCTGATGAAAACCTGCGTTATGCCGCTTATGCCTATATAAAAGCAGCTATTTCAAAGAAAGGAAAAGAGAAGCTCAAATTATTGCGCCAGGCAGGCGTATATTACAAAAAGATGAAGGACCTTTCAGGGTCCAGCAAGAAAAATCTTAGAAAAATAGAAAATATTTTAAAGGAAAACCAATAAACCACAATTAAAGATGCAGAGGAGGGCAGCATGAGAAGATCGGTTTTAACTTTTGTTTCAATATTTTTATCTTTTTTTATTATAGGTTGCGGCGGGCCGTCTAATAAAGAAATTAGCGCTGATGGGGTAACTCAAAGTGCCGGCTATGTGGAGATATCTAAAGACCAGATTCAAGGAACATGGGTATGCAGCCGATATGTCTTTGATAACGGCATGGAGCAGGATTTTATGAAAGAGAGAATGCCAAAGGTTGTTTTTAGCGGTGATAAAGTAAATTATTTTATGAAAGATTATGATTATAAGATAAAAGGAAAAAAGATTATATTGACATTTGAAGGCAAGCCGGTCGATGCTACTCCTTTTATGTATAATGGCAAAAACTTAGTACAGGTTGGAGATGACGCAAAGATATATTATAAGAAAAAGTAAAAACACCTTAAGCATTTTTTACGAAAATAAGGATTTTATATAATGAAAAGTAGAAAGGCTTTTCGTATTATCCTGCTGATTATTCTTGCTCTTGTAATTTTTGTTACTTTGTGGTGGTTAAGCGCTATGCTGGCATTTGCCGGTACTATTATTGTTACCTACCTGCTGCGTGATAACCCCGCAATGGACCTTGAGATGGGCTGGATAGCCATAATGATAATCGTTCCCCCGCTAATCGCATTTTTAATATCGATACCGGCTACTGTTTTTATAATGAGAAGAATTAATAAAAAAGTGATACTAAAAGGAAACACCAATGCATAAAAACCCCAGGATACTACCTGCCCTTTAATTAATTCTTCTCTTAAAGATTTTTAATAAAGGTTTCAAAGCTTATTTTTATCCCCCCTTTTTTTTAACTTGACATGCAGAAGAAGATGATATATATTGACGTTAATGATAATCATTCTCAATACAGATATTGTATATGAGGTATGCGTTGAATAAGAAAAAATCTTTTTATTATAATAGATTAAGCAAATTTTGCTGCCGCCTGACAAAACCCAGGCAGGCTATTTTGGATACCCTGGATTACGCGAATAAGCATATGAGCGCGGAAGAGATACACAGGTCAGCTTTAAAGGCATATCATAAGATAGGGCTTGCTACAATATACCGCAATCTTGAGTTATTAGTTCGTATAGGCATAGTCTGGAAATTTGACGCAGGAGATAATAGGACCAGGTACGAGATAGCCAAACACCCCGATGAAAGCCACCACCATCATTTGATATGCAAGAAATGCAATACCATAATAGATTACTCGGATTCTATTGATAATGAGAAAGACTTTATCAGGATGAGAGAGAAGAATTTATCAGGCAGGTATAATTTTAAGATTGAAAACCATTGCATAGATTTCTACGGGCTATGCTGTAAATGCAGGAAAAGTAAGTAGCGGCATTTTTTTTAACCGACAATGAGAATAATTCTCATTAATAAGAATGGAGGAGGACAATGGCAGTAGAAGTGGATAAAGAAAAGTGTACCGGATGCAGGGCCTGCGTAGATGCTTGCCCGGTAAGCGCTATAAGGGTCGAAGATAACAAAGTGGTTATAGGTGATGAATGTGTTGAATGCGGCCTTTGCGTAAGCCAGTGCCCGCAAGGAGCGCTTTCGCTTGCAAAATGAGAAACCGGACAACGCGCGAGGTTGAGAAATGAATAATATCAATTGGAAGTTTACTGATAAATTCAGAAGCCATTGGGTAAAAGTAAGATTTTACCGGGAAAAGCCGAAAGATAATGTTAAAAAGACAAAAAATATGAGGTTCTGCGAAGCAGTAAAAAAAGCAGTAACGGCGCCCGTTCTTTTAAGCAAAGATAACGTATCCTGCATGGGCGCGCAATATGCTTTTGGGTGGAACATGGATACAAAAAAGTTATTAAGGCATTGCCGCGATAAGACACAGACGGCAATGGCGGGTTTAAAATCGATATTTTCTCAGTCCCCGCGCCTTAAACAGACTTTCAAATACATCGGATTAAATACAGAGGGGGCGCCGGATGTTTTGATATCTTATACTTCCCCGCAGGAAGTTATGTATTTAATAAATTCATATCAAAAATACACAGGTAAAAATCCGGATGTATCCTTATCAAGCATGATGCCTGTTTGCGGAGGCATTGCCGCGGGAAGCTATCTTGATGGAAAATTTACGGTCTCTTTTGGATGCGAGGATTCGCGTAATTTCGCTTCTTTGGGCCGAAGCAGTGTCGCGGTCGGGATACCAAGGAACTTATACAGTGTTTTTGTGGATTAAATTAAAACAATGAGAAAACGGCATCTAGCATCCCGATAATATGCTGACTGACGGGACAACAGGCAGTAATCTATGAAATTCATTTTGTGAACAAAGGATAATATGGAAAATATCAAGAAGATCGTTTCTATCGGATGCTCAGGATGCGGAGCGCTTGCCGCTTTGACGCTGAAAAAATTAAGGCCTTCTCTCGATGTGACTATCTTGCGGGAGCCCGAGGAAAAGGGTTTATTGACAAGGTGCGCGACCCCTTATATCTGCTGCGGAGATGTAATGGTAGACCCTTCATACAAGGATGATAGTATATTCACGGAAAAAGGAATACAATTGGTAAACGCGACAGCAACCGGAATAGACAGAAAGAATAAAACAGTTAGCGCGTCAGACGGCAATACGTATTCTTATGATAAGCTTATTTTGGCAGTCGGCGCCAAGCCTGTCATGCCCCCTATCCCGGGAATAGGGCTGAAAGGGGTATTCACTCTCCGTACAAGCGGCGATGCGGTCAATATTCTCAATTGGATAAATTCCATGCGAATAAGAAATACAGTCCTTGTGGGCGCGGGCGCGATAGGGATTGAAAAAGCCTATTTACTTACCCGCCAGGGCTTAAAGGTTACTCTTGTTGAGATGTTTGATAATATTATGCCAAATGTCCTTGATCCTGATATGACTATAGATGTACAGCGGTATATGAATGATAAGAAAATAGAGCTCGAGCTGGGGCAAAAGGTAATCGCCATTAACGGGAAAACAAGCGTAGAAAGCGTAACATTGCAATCGGGCAAGGAGATAAAAGCGGGAATGGTTGTTGTTTCAGCGGGCGCGCGCTGCAACATGGAATTAGCCGCTCATGCCGGATTAAAACAAGGCAGGCTCGGCTTAGAGGTCAATCGCACTCTGCGGACTTCAGACCCTGATATATACGCGGGAGGAGATGTCGTAGAGTATGAAAGCCATATTACGGGCAAGCCAACGCTTGGCCAACTGCGGCCTAACGCGGTTATTGCCGGCAGGGTTATAGCCAAGAACATATTAGGTTTTGATGTGGAATTTCCTCCTTTAATCAATGCCTTTTGCACTAAATTTTTCAACAAATCTATAGCAGGTTCAGGCATTACCGAAGCAGAGGCTGAAAAAGAAGGCATAGAAACAGTTATTGCGAAAGAGAAATCCGTAAGCAAGCATTCTATGATGCGGGAAAGGAAACCTTATACCGTGAAGCTGGTATTTGAAAAAAACAGCCAGAAAATAATAGGCGGCCAAATTGTCAGCGATTCAGAATGCCCGGTAAAACATATTGACCTGATAGCCATGGCCATAAGGTGTAATTTAAAGGTATTGGATTTAACTACCTTAAGGTGCGCGGGCCAGCCGGAGTTATCCCCTGACCCGGGTAAAGAGCCGATAGCGCTGGCGGCTGAAAGCGCTTTTAGGAAATTTTTATGATACAGGCAATGCAGTTGTTTTACGCGATGCAATTGAACAGGCGGCAAAAAAAATAAAAGATTACTAATCTTTCAAAAGGGAGGTTGTTATGCCTTGGGTTGACGAACAAAAGTGTACGGGCTGTAATATCTGCGCAGCAAAATGTCCGGTAGGGGCAATTTCAATGGATACCGGAAAGGCGGAAATAGACATGCATGGGTGTATTCGCTGCGGTACATGCCATAGTCTCTGCCCTAATGAGGCTGTAAGGCATGACAGCGAGAAGATACCCGAGAACGTACAGGCGAATGTGTGGGAGACGAAGAGG
>CAZBMI010000016.1:0-13548 GCA_964492885.1 uncultured Planctomycetia bacterium
ACGCTGACATATACTCTTCTGCCGTAGATTCGATACCGCCTGACAGGCCCAGTACAACGTTATTGAAACCTTTATCCCTGACGGTATCGGCTATAAAATCAATAATCTTTTCTACGATAAGTTCCGGTTTTATATTAAAAGATTTTATCTTCATACGCTTATAACCGAGATTTTCGCGTCCTCTGCTTTTTTGATTACGTTTTCCCTGTCGAGAACAAGGACCTTGCCTGCTTCTATTGCCAGGACGGAAGACCCCGCCTGCCTTAATGCCTTTATCGTACCCGAACCTATAACAGGCACGTCAAAGCGCATATCCTGTTTTGGCTTGGATACCTTCACGAGAACAGTGCCCGCGCCGACAAGCCTGCCCGCTCTTATGACAGCCTCGTCCGTGCCCTCTATCGCCTCAACCGCTATCACGGCTTTATCTTTTACCACAACAGACTGGCCTATGTCAAGAGAGCCCATGCTCTTTGCTATCGAAAACCCGAATCTTATATCTTCCGATTCCTGCCTTCCTGGCTTTCTTT
Source organism: uncultured Planctomycetia bacterium (assembly GCA_964492885.1). Lineage (GTDB taxonomy): Bacteria > Omnitrophota > Gorgyraeia > JABMRG01 > JABMRG01 > CAZBMI01. The sequence goes on from CAZBMI010000016.1 coordinate 531, forward strand.
TTGTTAAAGGACCTTTTTTGGGCATCAGGTCTTTTAAAAAAAGCGTGGAATCGATAACGGTTATACCGAAATCCTTAAAGCGCCCTGCTATTGCCGAGAGTATAGTATCATCCTTTTTATCGCGGACCCTTTTAAGTAAGGTCTTTGCTTCCCGGTCAAGGCGAAACGCCTGCCTTATAACAGCGGCCTTGTTTACCTTGCCGGCCATAACAGCGTACTTTATATTCTCGTCGGCAAATATATCAAGTAAGTTTTTACCCTGGCCGATATCTATCCAATATACTTTATCCGCCTCGTTCTCTATCTCTTTATCGGCAGCGGACTTGATGGCCATAGCCGTCACTTTAATCCCGTTTGCCCTTGCTGCCTTAGCAAGAAAAAGCGGAAATTTTCCGCTTCCTGATATTAGCGCTATGCGGTCAATATCCTTGGAGTCTATATTAATTTGCTGATATCCTTTCGTCGCTATCGCTGCTCAGGATGAGAGATAGAAGCAGAAAAACGCACATCCCTCACCTGGCAATGCCCCTTTTTGCTGATTTTATAAAATCTATAAGCCCGGTTATCTCTTCGGTAGGCTCAAGCTCTTTCTCTATCCTGCTGATGGCGCTCTTGAGGCTTAACTGCATTGAAAACATTATCCTGAACGCGCGCCTTAAAGCATCTTTCCGCTCTTTTGCATAACCTGCCCTGTTTAAGCCGACGCTATTTAGAGTATAAATCTTTGCCGGGTGGCCGTCTGCCATTGAATAGGGGGCGATATCCTGGACTACTTTGGAGCACCCGCCTGTTATTGAAAGCCTTCCTATCCTGACAAACTGGTGCACTGCTGTCAAGCCTCCTATAATAGCGCCTTCTTCCATTGTGACATAACCGGCAAGTGTTCCGCAATTGGCAAGAACAGCGTTATCAGCTATTTTACAGTCATGCGCTACATGGCTGTATGCCATCAACAGGCAGTTATTGCCGACTTCTGTCTTGCTGTCTTCTGTCGTCCCCCTGTTTATGGTAACATATTCACGTATAATATTATTATTTCCTATTTCTACAAAGCTTCTCTGTTTCTTAAACTTCTTATCCTGGCTTATACTGCCTATTACAGCGCCTGAGAATATCTCGCAGTCTTTTCCTATGGCAGTAAACTCATCTATTACACAATGCGCGCCTATCTTTGTCCCCGGGCCTATACTAACATTGCCTTTTATAATAGAATAGGGCCCTACGCAAACGCCCTCTGATAAGTTGGCATCTTTGCTTACTACTGCTGTATTATGAATATCCATAGTCTTATTCAATTCTAATCGCCGCTCTTTTCAAATACAAAGTTAAGGTCAGCCTCTGCCGCCAGTTTATTGTCGACAAGAGCCCTTCCGTGAACCTGCCCTGTCCTTGTCTTATACTTTATCACATCGACTGCAAGCCGGACTTCATCCCCGGGCCTTACGATGCGCCTGAACTTCGCGTTGTTTATGGACATAAAATAAGCTGTCTTACCGCGGTTTTCCTCGCGGCTTAAGAGAATAACTCCTCCTACCTGCGCCATTGCCTCAAGCATAAGGACTCCGGGCATAACAGGATTGCCCGGAAAATGTCCCGCGAAAAAATAGTCGCTTTTGGTAAGCTTCTTAATGCCGACGGCTGACTTCTCGTTAAGTTCTAATATCCTGTCAATCATAAGGAAGGGATACCTGTGAGGCAGTATCTTCTCAATGTCTTGCTTGTCTAATATGCCTCTTGAGGCAGGCGTGTCTTTTAAAGCGCTGTCTTTTTCAAAAGCCTCTATCCGGCTCATTATCTTATAAAGCAGTTCTATGTTAAGGGCATGCCCGCTCTTTACGGCTATAATATGCCCTTTTATCTGATGCCCTAAAAGATACAAGTCACCTATAATATCAAGAACCTTGTGCCTTAGAAATTCATCCTCAAACCGCAGCCTGCCGCTTACAATGCCCTTCTTGCCCACTACCACGGTGTTATCCAGCGAGGCGCCTTTACCAAGTCCCAGACTGCGTAAATGCTCCACCTCTTCCTCCAGGCAGAATGTCCTGCTCGGAGCAAGCTCTTTTTCATAGATACCGCTGTTTATAAGAAAATGGCCGTACTGTGTCCTGAAATTCGTAGAAGGATAATCAAGCGTATATGATATCTTAAAATTTACGTCAGGCAGGATAATCAGGAAGGAATCTCCCTCCTGCACTGATATGGGCTCTCTTACGCAGAACTCTTTGCGGGGCTTATCCTGCTGTTTTATACCCGCTTTCTTTATAGCCTTTACAAAACCTTCGGCACTTCCGTCTAAACCCGGCAGCTCCGGCCCGTTTATCTCTATGGTCATGTTATCTATCGAAAGTCCTGAGAGCGTAGCGAGAAGGTGCTCAATTGTATGAATCTCGACTCCGTTTCTGCCTATTGAGGTACGGCGCAGGCTCTTTGACGCCTCCGTAAGATTGCGGGCAAGCGCTTCTATAACAGGCCTGTCCGGAAGGTCTGTCCTTATAAATCTTATGCCGCTGTCCTCTTCCGCGGGCATAAGCTTTAAACTGATATTATTGCCTGTGTGCAGTCCTATTCCTTCTAACTCAACCTTGTCTGATATTGTCCGCTGCAATGCCAATTTCAGAAGCTCCTTTATTTTAACACCTTGTCTTTTAACATCTTTACAACTTTGAATAATTCAGGCAGTCTGCTTAAGGACGCGAATATCCTCTTCTGTTGTGATATCGGGTTTGCCGGAGAGCCTAAGAGTATTGTATTTTTGGGTACGGATTTAGTTACCCCTGCCTGCGCTCCTACGATTACGTTATCTCCGAGCTCAACATGGCCTACTATACCCGACTGCCCGGCCAAAATCACGTTATTTCCAAGCCTGGAACTGCCTGATATCCCCGCCTGAGCCACTACTATGGAGTTGGCTCCTATACGGACGTTGTGCGCGATCTGCACCAGGTTATCTATCTTTGTGCCTTTGCCTATAACAGTCTGGCCAAAACGTGCTCTGTCTATTGATACATTAGAACCTATCTCCACGTCATCTTCGATAACCACTACCCCTGTCTGCGGTATCTTTTCATGCGAGGAGCCTACCTGCACATAGCCGAAACCATCGGAACCTATAACACTGTTGGCGTGAATAATAACATTCGCGCCGATAACGGCATTTTCACGTATTGTAACATTCGGGTATATCCTGGCATTTGCTCCTATCCCGGTATTAGCGCCTATATAGACGTGCGGAAATATTACAGAGTTATCCCCGAGCTCAGAGCCGTCTTCTATTACGACAAAAGCCCCTATTGCGACATCCTTACCCAGCTTTACATCCTTACCTATAAGAGAACTCTTATGTATGCCCTTCGGCACAGAACTCTCCTGTTTTGTATTAAACATCGCTATCACCCTGGTAAAGGCTGCGGAAGGATTATCCGCGTGAATTACGGGCTTGCTTTCGGAAGTTACGTCTTTAGAGGTTATTACGGCAGAGGCCCTGGTGGTATTTATAAGCGGCCTGTATAAAGAATTTGCCAGGAAGGTGATGTCTCCTTCCTGCGCTTCCCTTATTCCGTTTACGCTGTTTACCTCAACATTGGCGTCGCCTATTACCTCGCCGCCTATCTCGTCTGCTATCTCTTTTAAGGTCTTTTTCATTTAGCGGTTTTTCTGTACTTTGAATTCAGCAGGTTCAGTATCTCTCGTGTAATGTCATACTGTTCTTTAGCGTATATTATTATCCTGTCGCTTACAATCATACTGTAGTTATTCTTTACGGAATAATCATCAATTACAGCCTCTATCTCCTTGAATATCTCCTTCTCCACATTATCCCGTTCGCGGTCCAGGTCTACTTTTGCCTCGCGCTCAAAATCCTGGAGTTTTCTTATGCCCTCATCTATCTCCATCTGTTTCTTGTCTCTCTCTTTATCTGTCAGAAGCTCGAGTTCATTCTTCATATTCCTAACGTTCTCTATAAGCTCCTCGCCTTCTTTCTGCTTCTTCTGGCTCTTCTCCTTAAGTTCCATATAAGCCTGCTTTGTCTTGTCATAGCCCTGGAACAGCGTGGCGTAATCAACATAACCTATTTTCATGTTCTCTGCGGCTCGCGCCGGCTGCGAAAACGCCAATCCGGATAAAATAAAAATCGCGATAATACAAAAAACTTTCACCCTGCTCATAATATCCTCCTTTTGTTGATATTTTTAATTATATATTTTTATTCTTTGGAAGTATCTGCCCGGTTAACGGGGATGGGAGTGATTGATATTCCCAGCCTAATTAGGTCGCCCTGCCTAAAAACCTCTTGTCATACTAAAATGAAACCGCACTTTTTTCTTGTCGCCCGGGTGTGCCTTATCAAGCGGATAACCCATATCAACCTTTACCGGGCCTACCGGCGTCTTTACTCTGACACCTACGCCCGCGCCGGATTTAAAATCATCGCTCTTTATTTCCGCGTCATCTGAATTTTCCCAGACATTACCTATGTCGTAAAAAGCGGCTATCTTGAAATTCTTAAATATAGGATAGGTAGCTTCGGCATTTCCGATAAGCATTGCCTCGCCGCCTATGGGGTCTCCCGTCTTTGAATCGCGCGGGCCTATACTTCTCTCTTTATAGCCCCTTACGGTATTGGCGCCGCCGGCGAAGAACCTTTCATATATAGGCACGTTTTTGGAATCATCATACTCATCTTCCCATCCGGCGCGCGCCTTTAGCTCTATGACCAGTTTTTTGTTGTAATTAAAAAAGAAATCCGCAAGGCCTGTTAATTTATAAAAGTCCTTGTCCCCTCCGAAGACGCCTCCGGCGTCCTCCCCTGTGGCGGAAAATATATGGCCCGACATCGGGTTAAATTTACTGTCTGTGGTATCCCTTGTCAGGGTAAGCGCAAGACTGCTTATAGTGTTTTTGCCTTCTTCATCAAGCAGGGCGTTCGAGGCGTCAGAGGATACATCGCCTATCTTTATCTCCTCTAACCTGTATTTTAAATCAGCCCGGTCGTAATCATCAAACTCTTTTCCGAACCTGAGGTTTCCTCCTCTTCTCTTTTCACTATAACCATATCCTAAAGACTCTTTCTTCCTCCTGTCAAAATTAAATAAGTCAAATCCGAAAAGGTAAGGATAACCGAATATCCACGGCTCTGTAAAGCTTATGGTGTAATTCTGGTTTACAGAACCTATCTCTGCCTTTACCCTTAGTATCTGGCCCGCGCCTGTAAAAGTCTTGAAATTGCTTATATCAAAATTCCTTTGCGCGACTTCAACAAAGCCCACCAGCTGGTCCACTGAGCTGTACCCGCCGCCAAAACTGAACTCTCCCGTCTTTGCCTCTTTTACGGTTACGACAAGCTCTCTCTCGTTTTCGACTTTTGTAGGTTCTGTGTCGAATATTACCTCGTCAAAGTAACCAAGGTCATACAGCCTCTGCTTGGATTTTTTAAGTTTTGTCCCGTCAAATTTCTCACCCGGATAGAGGCGGAGTTCACGCCTTATCACGTTGTCTTTTGTCTTGGTATTGCCCGTGATCCTTATCTCTTTTACATAACTTAAATCGCCTTCCGCAAGTATGTAGGCTATGTCAATGGTCTTGTTCTCTTTGTTGAGCGATGTCACCGGCTTTACCGCGCAGGACATGTAGCCCTTGTCAAAATAGAGTGTCTGTATGGTGATTACATCGAAGCGGAGATTGTTTGGGCTGTATGGCTTGCCCGGCTTCATCCTGAGCTCTTTGTTTATCTGACTCGACGGTATGACTTTGTTGCCTTCGATAGATACATCACCGACAAAATACTGATTGCCCTCGTTGACATCTATAGTTATCTCTATGCCCTTATCGGTATAGTTTATAGACTCAGAGGCTGTGGCGTCTATAAAACCATCATCATTATAAAACGCCTTAAGCCTGTCCATGTCCTGCCTTAAGGTATCCTCGTTGAGCACGCCGGATGTAAATAAGGTATCTGTCCTCGTTGATATGACTTTAAGCAGGCGCTTGTCAGAAAACGATTTGTTTCCTTCGAATGTTATTTTCCTTATCCTCTGCTGTGTATTCTCATCTATCTTTATGTGAATTATAGAGCTGTTATTCTTCTCATCCAGGTCTATATCATAAGTAACGCTTGCGAGTGCATAACCTTTCTTCTTGTAAAAAGCCTCTATCTTTTTTACATCTTCGGACAGAAGCCTCCTGTTTAAAACATCGCCTGTCTTTGTCTCTATCTGCTTCTTGAGCGTATTCTCCTTGTAAACCTTGTTGCCCTCGTACACAATGCCTCCTACAACAGATTTCTCCTGCACCGCGAAGATAAGGCGCGCTCCGCCTTTATAGTCCTCAGCCTCTGCCGTGACATCCGTGAAAAAACCTGTCGCGTAAAGCCTCTTTATGTCCTCGTTTACAAGCTTCTGCAAAAAGGGGCTTCCTGTCCTTGATTTTATTTTTGAGAGAATGGTATTTGTGCTGACAGCCTTGTTGCCCTCTACGCTGATATCGGTAATTTCTGTCTGGGCGGCATCCTGTGCCTCCTGCGCATAGAGACCGGCGGCAAAGAAAGGGATACTAATAAGATATGTAAGAATTACAAAGTGTATAAAAAAATTTTTACGCATTAGAACGGCCATAATATGCCTCTTTTATAATCTATCATATAAGATTTCAGATGTAAACAAAAAATCACTCCTGCCCATAATAACTTAGACGGCAGTTTAGAAGATGCGCCGGGCCCCTTAGACCTCTACCTCTTCTTCGGCAAGCTCCTCATGGCGCCTTGTCAGGTTTTCAAATCTCGTATACTCTTTTATAAACGAGAGGTTGACAGAGCCTACAGGCCCGTTCCTCTGTTTTGCCACGATAAGCTCGGCAATACCTTTATTTTCGGGAGTAGGAGTATAATACTCTTCCCTTAAAAGCAGGATAACGACATCGGCATCCTGTTCTATGGCCCCTGATTCGCGTAAATCCGAAAGCTGCGGCCTCCTGTCAGCGCGCGACTCAACAGCCCTTGAAAGCTGGCTCATAGCTATTACAGGAGCGCTCAATTCGCGCGCTAATGCTTTCAGCGCGCGCGATATCTCGGATATCTCCTGCTGGCGGTTGTCAAGATTCCTTGTAGTGCGCATAAGCTGCAGGTAATCGACGATTACCAGCCCGATATCATACTGGCTCTTTAATCTTCTTGCCTTTGCGCGTAATTCAAGCGCTGATATGGCGGGGGTATCGTCTATCAAAATCGGGGATTCGGCAAGAGTTCCCGCGGCATTGGTAAGCTTAGGCCAGTCGCTCTGCGAGAGAAAACCTGTCCTTACCTTATGGAAATCCACCTTAGCGTGTGAGCAGAGCATCCTCTGAGCCAGCTGTTCTTTTGCCATCTCAAGGCTGAATATAACCGTAGGAACCTTTTCTATCATCCCGGCATGTTCGGCAATACAAGTAGCCAGGGCGCTCTTGCCCATGGAAGGCCTGCCCGCTACTATAACCAGGTCCGATGGCTGAAGTCCTGCTGTCATTATGTCAAACTCATGAAATCCGGTGGCAATACCTGTTATGTTCTCTTTTCTCTGGTAAAGCTTGTCTATTGTCTCTATGCTGTCTTTTACTATCTCCTTTATCGGAACAGATGATACATCGGACTTGCGGCTTGTTATGTCAAATATCAGCTGTTCTGACCTGTCCAGTAAATCATCGGTATTGGAATCTCCGGAATATGCCTCTGAGACTATCTGCGTGCCGGTACTAATAAGCGAGCGCATAATATACTTTTCACGTACGATTTTCGCGTAATACACAAGATTGGCAGCCGTAGGAACAGCCTGTGTCAAAACCGCCAAGTATGAGGCCCCGCCGGTCTCGTCAAAAATCTTTCTTTTCTTCAGGGCCTCTGTTACTGTTACAAGGTCAACCGGCCTGTTTTCGCCGTACATGCTTACTATCACATTGAATATCTTTTTGTGCGCGTCCTTGTAAAATACCTTTTCATCAAGAAGCTCTATGGCTTGCGAGATAGCGCTTTCTTCCAGGAGCATGGAACCCAGAACAGCCATTTCCGCCTCTTCGTTCTGCGGGGGTATTCTCTTTATATCTTTTTCATTTGCCATAATATATTACCTGCTTATCTTGCGCGCTTGCGCGCTATTGTATTACTTTTTTACTACCCACAGCTTTACATCCTGAGTAACCTCAGGATGAAGCTTTACCTTGAAATGGTATATCCCAAGCTTTGCTATGTCATCCTCGATAACAATATCTTTCTTGTCGATTGTTATGCCTTCGGCGCTTAAGACCTCGGCAATATCGGCATTGGTTACCGAACCAAAAAGCTTCTCATCCTCGCCCGCGTTCATAGCTACGGTACAGGATATATCGGCAAGCTTTGCCGCTGTCTCCTCTGCCCCGGCCTTTAAATCTTTTTCCTTCTGGATTCTCTTCTCACGCTGTACCTGTATGGCTTTTTCGTTGGCAGGAGTTACTAACATAGCAAGCCCCTTAGGTATGAGGTAGTTTCTCGCGTAACCGTCTTTTACCTCGACCTTGTCGCCTGTTTTGCCTATATTGGCTACATCATCCCTTAAGATAACTTCCATTTTTCCCTCTCATTTTATAATATTTAAGCAGTAAATCCCGCTTATGCCTAATCACTTACAAAAGGCAGGATAGCCATAACCCGGGCCTTTCTTATGGCACGCGCGACCCGGCGCTGGTGTGAAGCGCAGTTTCCCGATATGCGGCCGGGTATTATCTTGCCCTGCTCAGTAATAAATTTCTGCAATAATACAGTATCCTTGTAATCAACTTTTTCTATTTATTCTTTGCAGAGCCTGCACCCTCTGGGCGCGCGATTAAAAGAAGAAAACCTTTTCCTGCGCAAGGGTTTTCTTCTTTGTGATGATTTTGATGATGTCTTTCTAGGCATATTATTGTCTCCTCTGTCTGTCACCCTGAGGAGCGATAGCGACGAAGGGTCTAGGCTTAGATTCTTCGTCAAAACTTCGTTTTTCCTCAGAATGACAAATATTTATTATTCTGTCATTCATTCTTTAAAACGGCACGTCATCCGTGCCGGGGACTGCGTTGCTGTTGTTTCCCGCGGGCAGGTCTATATCGGGCTGGGCGTCAAACTGCTCTGCCGGGTTCTTTGGAGAGCCGGCCTGTTGCTGCTGGTTATCTCTCCTGGGCCTGCCGAGAAACTGCACATTATCGGCTATTATCTCAACCGTGCTGCGCTTTTGGCCGTCCTGGCCTTCCCACGTCCTGGATTGAAGCCTTCCCTCTACAAAAGCGGATGAACCTTTTGCCAGGTATTCGCCGCAGGTCTCAGCCCTCCGGCCCCATACCACTACTCTCATAAAAGTTACTTCTTCCTTCTTTTCACCTGACTGGAGCGTGTAGACCCTGTTTGAAGCTATTGTAAAAGTCGTCACCGCGGTTCCGTTAGGAAGGTAACGAAGTTCCGGGTCACGGGTTAAGTTTCCCATTATAAACGCTTTGTTGAAATTAGCCATTTAAGCCTCCGTATGCTTTACTGCGCCTTAACCGGTTTCTCCTTGTTATCGAAGCGTAAACATAATCCTTATTATCGATTCATTAAGCTTAAGGTCATTATCAAGGGCCTTTACATCAGCAGGGCTTATTTTAACGCGCAGAATATAATAAATACCTTCTTTGTTCTTTTTTATCTCATAGCTAAGCCGCTTTTTACCAAGTTCTTCCTTATGCTCAACCGTTCCCTTGTGCTTTGCCACCGTATCCTCTATATCTTTATACAGGCTTTTCAGCGACTCCTGCTCAACTCCGGGTTTAATCAACACCAATAATTCGTAAATCTTCAATTCTAACTCCTCCTTAGTTTAACTATTATAGGCGCTCATTGCCTTTTCTATGCCGTTTTTGAGCCAGTACTCGCATGCTGTTACAGACCGCGCGATGGCCTCTTCGACACAAGAAAGCTCGTTATCTTTAAAATCAGAAAGCACGTAGTCCGAGATATCCCCGGAGGGCATGCCTTCGCCGCCTATACCTATTCTTAAACGGGAAAAATCCTGCGTCCCTATGGCTTCTATAACAGAGGCAAGGCCGTTATGGCCTCCTGCGGAGCCTTTTGCTCTTAGTCTCAGCATGCCAAGCGGGAGATTTACGTCATCGCACACAACGAGAATATCCCTGCCGCTTATAGCATGCCTCCGGATATAGGCTGATACAACCTCACCCGAAAGGTTCATAAAAGAGAGAGGCTGCACAAGAAGCGTTTTTTTCCGCGAATACGTAAAGGCCGACTCCCTTGACCTGGAAAAGAGTTTTTTCTTAATAACCGAATCATGCCTCTTTGCGAGATTTTCAATAACGCGAAAACCTATATTATGGCGCGTATTAACATACTTTGAACCCGGATTGCCGAGGCCTGCTATGAGATTCATGCTTACTTTTCTTGCTTTTCTTCTTTTGTTTCTTTCGATTCCTCTTTCTGCTTCGGCGCGGGACCTTCTTCGCCTTCCTCGGCTTTCCTCTCTCTTATAACTTCGGGCTCAGCAGCTTCTCCTGCCAGCGCCTCTTCCTCTTCGGGTTCTTCCTCAATCTCAGGATGCATAACCGAACATACAGTCTGTTCAGGGTCGGTAAGCACTGTTACGCCAAAAGGTATATCAAGGTCCTTTACCTTTATGCTGTCACCTATCTCAAGCTCTTCAACATGAATATCTATCTTTTCGGGTATTTCCGTAGGAAGGCATTCTACATTAAGCTCCTTGGTAGGATGGTCCAGAACTCCTCCGTCAATCTTTACGCCTTTAGGCTCCCCTTTTGTCTCTATGGCAATATCAACCGTAATCTTGTCAGTAAGAGATATCTCCTGAAAATCAAGGTGTACTACACCGCCTTTTATAGGTTCGTACTGAACTTCTTTGACAATAACGGTCTTGCCTTTCTTTTTATCGCCTGAATCGATATTCAATGTAATGATTACATTGCCGCCCGCGGAGGTATGCAATACGTGGAAGAGCTCACGGGCATTCACCTTGAGTGAAAGGGCTTTATCTCCTTTTTTGTAAACCACCGCAGGCACACTGCCTTCTTTGCGAAGCTTGTTATTTGCCTGCTTGCCTGATTCGTTACGAACTTCTGCGTTTAAAGTTACTTTTTCCATTTAATTCTGCTCCTTTTATCCCAGCTTAAAATATTCATCATCATCCGGAATTGCGGCTTTACCCTTTTTTTTGCAATTAGGGCTTTTGAATAATATGCTGATGGATTCTTCATTGTGAATTCTGCATATGGCGTCGGCTAAAAGCGGGGCCACTGATAAAACCTTTACCCCGGAAAAGAGTTTCTCCCCGGACATAGGTATCGTATTTGTCACAACAAGCTCTTTTAAGCCTGACTTTCTCAGGCGTTCCTTCGCCGGGCCGCAAAGCAGCGGGTGTGTTATGGCGGCATATATATCTTTAGCGCCTTTTTTTCTAATGGCGGTAACCGCTTCCTGCAGAGAACCGGCTGTTGCCACTATGTCATCGACTATGACAACCGTCTTGCCTTTGACGTCTCCTAATATATGCATAACCTCGGCATCAACATCACTGCGCCGTCTCTTGTCCACTATGGCAAGGCCTGCGTGCATCCTTTTCGCGTATGCGCGCGCCATCTTTATGCCCCCGACATCAGGCGAGACTGTAACCAGATTTTTCAGCCTCTTCTTTTTAAAGTATTCTACAAACACATTGACGGCAAAAAGGTGATCCAGGTTTATGTCAAAGAACCCCTGAATCTGCCCCGCGTGCAGGTCTATGGTAAGCACCCTGTTGGCGCCTGCTGTTGTTATCAGGTTCGCCATGAGTTTTGCCGTGATGGGGACTCTGGGCTGGTCTTTCCTGTCCTGCCTGGCGTAACCATAGTATGGAATTACAGCCGTTATCCTGCGCGCGGATGCTCTCTTCAAGGCGTCTATCATTATAAGGAGTTCTACAACGCTCTTATTGACTGGGGGCGCCGTAGGCTGCACAACAAATACGTCTTTACCCCGCACGTTCTCGCGTATCTGTATTTTTACCTCGCCTTCGCTGAATTCAGATACCATTGCGCTGCCGAGCTTAATATTTAAACACTTACATATATCCTCAGCAAGCTTTCTGTGAGTAGTACCTGAAAAAACAACAATGCCGTTTACCTTCTTCTTCATCATACCCCCCATCTTAATCCTTAATTCTTTTTTTCTTCCTAAGTAAGGGCCTTGCCGGGACTCCGACAACCACGCTCTTCGGGGCAACGTCTCTGCCTTTTACAACAACACTGCCCGCGCCTGTTATCGCTTTCCTGCCTATATTTACCGGAGCAACTATAGTGGTGCCGCTGCCTATAAAAGCCTTGTCACTTATAACCGTCCTGTTCTTATTCTTACCGTCATAATTAGCCGTAATGGTACCCGCGCCTACATTCACGTCCTTACCTATAAGGGTATCCCCTATATAGCTATGGTGTTTTACCCTTGAGCCCTCACCGAGCGTTGACCGTACCACCTCGACGTAATTTCCCGCGCATGAGCCTCTTTTTAAAACAGCGCCTTTTCTCAGGTGCGCGAAAGGCCCTACCTTGCAGCCGGGGCCTATTACAGAACCCCTCTCAATAACAACAAAGGGGTATATAATCGCGCCCCTGCCTATCTTAACGTCCTCTTCTATATAAGCGTTCTTTGTGTCTTTTACAAGCACCCCTGAATCAGAAAGCCTGTTTATTATCCTTTTCTGTAAAATGCTTTCGGCCTGCTGTAAATCGGATATCCTGTTTACGCCAAGGGCTTCATCAGGGTCTTTGGTAACATAGGAATCTATCTTATAACCTTTATTATAAAAATACCCTATTATGTCAGTAAGATAATATTCGTTCTTTTTCTTATTCTTTTTTATCGATTTCAGCCCCTTAAATAACTTTGCGGAATCAAAACAGTAAGCGCCGGCATTTATTTCGCAGTTCTTTGTTGTTTGCTGTTTGTTCTTTATTGTTATATCGGCATGTTCAACAATGCCGCGGATTCTACCTTTTT
>CAZBMI010000017.1:0-12478 GCA_964492885.1 uncultured Planctomycetia bacterium
GTTTATGGAGCTTTGCGCAAAGCATCTCAACGGCGACAACGAGAAAGGCAAATGTTTACAGCGCATGCTGAAACATTTTAACAAAGAAAAACTGGTCGCCGAAAAGACAATACAGGAATTAGAAAGGCTAAAAAATAGTGTTGAAAAGCTTTAAATTTTGCCCCTTATGCGGGTTTTCTTTGCGAAAAAGTCAGGCAGAAGGCAGAAAAAGATCAGTCTGCCAAAATTGCGGCTGGATATATTACGCAAATCCATTACCGGTAGCTGTTTGCGCGGCCATGGATAACAGAGGAAGGGTTCTCGCGGTAAAGCGAAACCTGAAGCCGGGAATTAATAAATGGGCCTTACCCGGAGGGTTTATGGAGGCTGATGAATCTCCTGATGAGGCGTGCCTGCGGGAGCTGGAAGAAGAGACAGGGCTAAAGGGTAAAATCAGGAACTTAATAGGCGTTTATACGCACAAGACCAGAGAATACGGCTGCCTTATTATTATAGGATATGAGGTTAAGGTATTCAGGAGCCTATTTGTATTGAGTAGTGAAGTAAAAGACGCGAAATTTTTCAGCAAAGGAGATTTACCTTCTATACCCTTTTTATCCCACAGGAAGATAATAAAAGAAGCCTTTAATAATAAATGACAGGTTGTGATTTATGAAAATTAACACTCATGTCCAAATTGGACAGCATCTATCATCGGTAGATGTATTTTGAGATACAATTTCAACATTGTCATTCTGAAGGCGCAAAGCGTGTGTCATTCTGAGTGCGCAGCACGAAGAATCTAAATTCGGTAGATTCTTCGCTTCGCCCCGTTATAAATTTTGTTGATATTAGCTTTGCGTATAAATTTGTAACAAGGCTTCGCTCAGAATGACATAATTTGGACAGCTATGAAAATTAAGAAGAATAATTTTATTGTTTTCGGCCCCGTTCCGTCGCGCCGTTTAGGCAAAAGCATGGGCATTAATAACATACCCCCAAAAATATGCAGTTATTCATGTGTCTACTGTCAATTGGGTAAGACATTAGATATGCGCGGGGAAAGGATGAAATTTTATAATCCGCAGGATATATATGAGCAGGCGAAGAACAAGGTAAAACAGGCAGGCGAAAAAAAAGAGATTATCGATTATCTGGCTTTTGTGCCTGATGGAGAACCGACTATAGATGCCAATCTTGGTATAAGCATAGAAATGCTTAAGCCCTTAGGCATAAAAATCGCGGTTATTTCAAACGCTTCTTTTATCTGCGATAAAAACGCGAGAGAGGCATTATATAAGGCTGATATGGTATCTTTAAAAGTGGATACGGTCAGCGAAGAGATATGGCATAAAGTTAACAGGCCGCATAAAAATTTAAAACTCAATAAGATATTACAGGGTATATCCGAATTTTCAGACAATTTTAAAGGCAAGCTGATAACTGAGACCATGCTTGTCAGCGGCATAGATTACAGCATAAAAGACATAGAAAATACCGCGGATTATATTTCAGGGATAATGCCTGAAAAGAGCTATCTCTCTATCCCCACCAGGCCTCCGGCGGAGACATGGGCCATGCCTGTGCCTGAGGAGGTGATAAACAGGGCATATCAGATTTTTAATGATAAGCTTATAAAAACAGAATACCTCATCGGCTATGAAGGCAGCGCGTTTGCTTTTACGGGTAACGCGGAAAAGGATTTATTGGGCATTACATCGGTTCACCCCATGAGAAAAGACGCTGTAGGCGAATTTTTACAAAAATCCGGCGCAAGCTGGGGCATGATTGAAAGGCTGGTAGCCGAAAACAAGCTCAGGAAGACAGAGTATAAAAAAAATATATTTTATATAAGAAAGATTTAAGAACCAATCATATCGGGTAAAGGAGGTATAAAGTTATGCATATTAGCTTAACGGATACAAATTTTAAACAGGAGGTCCTGGAATCAACCGTGCCGGTCTTGGTGGATTTCTGGGCGGACTGGTGCGTGCCTTGCCATATGCTAGCCCCGGCAGTTGAAGAGGTTGCCAATAAGTACCGGGGCAGTTTAAAGGTATGCAAGCTGAATGTGGATGAAGGCCCCCGTACATCTTCCCAATACGGCGTTATGAGCATACCCATGCTGGCGCTTTTTAAGGAAGGCAGGCTGATAGACAAGATTGTAGGAGTTGTCCCTGCCCCGGAAATCGAAAACACCATAAAGCCCCATGTCTAAGAAAGCGGATAAAGCGCCTGAAATCAATATTTCAGGTTGAATACTTATCGCATATCGCTTGATTTCGGTATTAAGGCCTGTTATAATTTAAGCGGCACTAAAACGCTTACTGTAAATCAGGCTCTGATTAAAGACCGCATTAAGGGCGGACAGGGCGTATAACGCTAAAGATATAAGGGGTATATAGCATATGGCTGATTTCAAAAAGATAGATAACGCTAGAAAGGCGCTGGGCTTAGAAGAGGAGGCATCGCTAAAAGAGATAAAACAGGCATACAGAAAGCTGTCTTTGAAATACCATCCTGACAGATGTAAAGGCCCTGATAAGAAGCGCTGCCAGGAGACATTTCAGGAGATATCGGATGCAAGCGAGCTTTTAATAAACTACTGCACTTGCTATAGATGTTCTTTTAAGGAGAAGGATGTTAAGAGAAATTCCATGGATAAAGAGACGCTGGCGCATCTAAAGCGGTTTTACGACGGCTGGCTCGGAGACCTGGACTTATGAAGACAGCCTTTGACAGGCATTGCGGGAAGTATGACGCGTGGTATGACAGAAACAGGTTTGCGTATCTTTCAGAGCTTAAAGTCATCAAAACAGTACTGCCAAAAAAAGGAACAGGCCTTGAAATCGGTGTAGGAACAGGCAGGTTTGCCGCTTCTTTAGGTATACGCTTTGGCATAGACCCTTCAGAGAGCATGCTACAGATAGCAGCGCAAAGAGGCGTAAGGGTCCGCCGGGGATATGGAGAAAAACTCCCCTTTGCGGATTCATGTTTTGACTATATAGCAATAATAATCACCCTTGCCTTTACCAGAAATCCCGCGAAAGTGCTTAAAGAGGCAAAAAGGGTATTAAAGAAAAACAGTAAAATAGTAATCGGCATTGTTGATAAGGATAGCTTCTTAGGAAAATTTTACAAGAGCAAAAAATCAGTATTTTACAGGCAGGCAAGGCTTCTTAGCGTAGAAGAGACAACGAAAATGTTAAAGGCCTTAGGCTTTAAACGTATTACATGCCAACAGGCAGTCTTTCAATTGCCCGCAAAAATAGACGATATCGAGAAACCGCGCGCAGGATGCGGAAAAGGCGGGTTCGTCGTAATATCTGCTGTTTCTTAGTCTTTTTTTGCCTTGTTTAAGAAAAATCCTCTCTTTTTACCCGCGCCCTATTTGTAAATCCCGTTTTATATGGTACATTTATAGTAAATACACCTGAAAATTAATTTTAAGCTAAATTAACCTTAAGGGAGACGAAAATGAAGATAAAGGGAGAGACAGTAAAGCGCGCGGACGTCTTGAAGAAATCTTTGCTCTGCTTATTCGTTTTCGCAGTGCTGTTAAACTCTTCTGCTGCTTTCGCGTCTCAGGATTTTGCCTCTAATATAATAATAAGGCAGCAGACAAAGACCACACACGGCATTACAATATGCGCTCCCGTAGATATAGATTTAAAGGCCTATGATATTATACGCAGAACAGAGATGAAATCAATTGATGATTACGCAATGTGGCTTAATAACACAGTTAAGTACAGCAAGGATAGAGGCTCTGACTCGTGGTCAACACCTGAAGATACACTTACGAGAAGAACAGGCGACTGTGAAGACATAGCCTTCTTAAACCAGACATTCTTAAGCGTATTGGGTTACAAGCCTAAGGTAATGGCCCTTTTAAGAAGCTCAAGCCCAAGAGGCCACGCTATCTGCATATTTAAGGAGAACGGTTACTACTACTGGTTTGACAATACTACGCTTAAGAAGACCTCCGCAACTACAATGGATGAATTCGCGAAGCATATACTAAGGCACACCGCGTACTCAAGCCTCGCAAAGATAGGCTTTGAACCCAGCCGGGACACAGTGCTCGCTGATAAATAATATCTCCGGTATAACTAGGGACAGCGACTAGTTAAAATAACTAGTCGCTGTCCCTAGTTATAATTTTATGTTTTCATTTTTCCACGGAAATGATATAATCTATCAAGCACTATATTCACGCACAGCCAGCCCGCATCTGCCGCAAAAAGGAGCATATCTTGCAGTTTGATAAATTTACATTTAAGGCGCAGGAAGCAGTAGAATATGCCGCTAATACAGCAAGGCGCTTAAAACAGCAGGAGATAGATATACCGCATTTACTCCTGGGAATGCTCTCTGTTGATGAGAGTATAGCCGTAGGCATATTGGAGAAGCTCGGTGTAGATATATCGTCATTTAAGCAGCAGGCAGAGTCTATTCTTGATAAGAAACCCAGCGTAGAGGGCGGGTCTGCGAAAGAATATATATCCTCTGGATTAAATAGTGTCTTTGAACAGGCGTTTAAAGAGGCAGATAGTTTAAAGGATGAGTATGTAAGCATAGAGCATCTTTTGCTCGCTATATGCTCATACAAAAACGATAATGATATAAATGCTTTATTTAAACAGTACGGGATTACAAAACAGAGCCTTTTAAAGGCAATGAAGGATATAAGGGGGGCACACAGAGTCATGGACCAGAATCCTGAAGCAAAATTTAAAGCGCTCGAACGCTACGGAAGAGACCTTACAAAGCTTGCCAAAGACGGGAAATTAGACCCTGTTATAGGAAGGGACGAGGAGATAAGAAGGGCTATACAGGTATTATCGCGCAGGACAAAGAATAATCCAGTGCTTATAGGAGACCCCGGAACAGGAAAGACAGCTATTGCGGAAGGCCTTGCGAAAAGGATTGCAGACGGTGACGTGCCTACAACGCTTAAGAACAAGCAGATATTCGCGCTCGATTTAGGCTCTCTGGTCGCAGGCGCTAAATTCAGGGGAGAGTTTGAGGACAGGCTAAAGGCTGTCTTAAAGGAGATATACGCAAAACAGGGCGAGATAATCTGTTTTATAGATGAGCTGCATACATTGGTAGGCGCAGGCGGAGCAGAAGGCGCTGTGGACGCCTCTAACATGTTAAAACCGGCACTTGCCCGCGGCGAACTAAGATGCATAGGCGCTACAACACTTGATGAGTATCGTAAGTATATTGAAAAAGACAAAGCTCTCGAGAGGCGCTTCCAGCCAATATTCATAGGAGAGCCTACTGTTGAAGATACTATAGCTATATTAAGGGGGTTAAAGGAGAGGTACGAGGTCTATCACGGGGTAAAGATAAAAGACGCCGCGCTTATAAGCGCTGCCACTCTCTCAGACAGGTATATAACAGACAGGTTCCTGCCTGATAAGGCAATAGACTTAATTGACGAGGCAGCAGCTAAGATACGCATTGAGATAGACAGCCTTCCTGTTGAGATTGACGAGCTTGAGAGAAAGATTATGCAGCTTGAGATAGAGAAACAGGCGCTTAAGAAAGAGAAGGACAAGCTCGCGAAGGAGCGTCTTAAAAAACTGGAGGAGGCTTTAGCAGATATACGCGAAAAATCAAAGGCGCTTAAACTTGAATGGGAAAAAGAGAAGAATATAATAGAGAAGATACGGAAGATAAAGGCTGATCTGGAAAAGGCAAAGATTGATGAGGAGAGGTTTGAGAAAGAGGGCAAGCTTGATAAGGTTGCCGAGATACGATACGGCAAGACAAGAGGACTAAACGCAGACCTTGAAAAGCACAACAAAGAGCTTGCCAACGTGCAGAAGAAATCCAAGATGTTAAGAGAAGAGGTTGATGAGGAAGACGTCGCGCAGATAGTATCCAAATGGACAGGAATACCCGCGTCAAGGCTTTTAGAGGGCGAGATAGAGAAACTTGTCCACATGGAGGAGCGCTTAAAAGAGAGGGTTGTAGGCCAGGACCAGGCTATATCCGTGATATCCAACGCTGTCCGGCGCTCTCGCTCAGGTATATCAGATGAGAACAGGCCTATAGGCTCTTTTGTATTTATGGGGCCTACAGGAGTTGGCAAGACCTATCTGGCAAAGACGCTCGCGTGGTTTCTATTTGATGACGAGAATGCCCTTACCAGGATTGACATGTCAGAGTATATGGAGAAACACGCCGTAAGCAGGCTTATAGGAGCGCCTCCCGGGTACGTCGGTTATGAAGAAGGAGGACAGCTTACTGAAAAGATAAGGCGAAGGCCCTATTCTGTAATACTCTTTGACGAGATAGAGAAGGCGCACCATGATGTATTCAACATACTGCTTCAGATATTAGAAGACGGCCGGCTTACAGACGGCCAGGGCAGGATAGTTAATTTTAAAAACACGGTTATAATAATGACTTCAAACATAGGAAGCCAGTATTTCCAGGAGGCGGATTACTCTCCGGAGGAGATAAAACGCAAAGTAACTGCCGAGATGAAAAATTACTTAAGGCCTGAGCTTATTAACAGGATAGATGATATCATAATATTCAACAGGCTTACGGAAGCGGACATTGAAAAGATTGTAAACCTCCACCTTGCCATATTGCAGAAAAAGCTTAAAAAGAAGAACATAACATTGGATATCACAAAAAAGGC
Source organism: uncultured Planctomycetia bacterium (assembly GCA_964492885.1). Taxonomy (GTDB): domain Bacteria; phylum Omnitrophota; class Gorgyraeia; order JABMRG01; family JABMRG01; genus CAZBMI01. The sequence continues at coordinate 6,641 of CAZBMI010000017.1, forward strand.
ACAGCGCAAGATAGCTGAGGAAGGATATGACGCTGACTTCGGGGCGCGCCCCTTAAGACGGCTTTTGCAGAGAGAGATTGAGGATACCCTGGCGCTTAAACTGCTTGAGGGAGATTACAAAGAAAGCGATAGGGTGACTGTGGATGTGGATTCAAAAACAGGGAAGTTTAAGGTATGAGGATAGTTGCCCAAAATAGCTTTTTATAACTCCTGCGCTGTGCAACCGAAACATAGTTTACTTTTGTCATTCCCGCGAAAGCGGGAATCTAAATTATTATGAAACAGTACTATGTATATATTTTAGCAAGCAAGAAAAACGGAGTTTTATATATCGGAGTAACCAGCAATTTAGTAAAAAGAATCTATGAACATAAGAGTAAGCTTGTAAAAGGATTCACAAAGAAGTACCATGTTCATAAACTTGTATATTATGAGGAAACAGAAGATATCTATGCCGCGATAACAAGGGAGAAGCAGTTAAAGAAATGGAATAGAGCATGGAAGATAGAGTTGATAGAAAGAGAAAATTCTGACTGGAAAGATCTGTACTATAGTTTATTATAAGATTCCCGCTTTCGCGGGAATGACAATGTTTTCTCTGGAGTTTATTCTCGCTTCAAAAGCTGTTGGAGCAGCTAATTTGGACATGAGCGAAATATGAATATAAGTGATTCTGTAAGAAGTTTCTTTCATCTAAAAGAGAATAATACCCGCGTAAGGACAGAGTTTATAGCAGGCCTTACCACATTTCTGACAATGGCGTATATCATCTTTGTAAACCCCGCCATACTCTCTGTTGATTTTAGCGGCAGCCCCACGGGCCTGGATTTTAACGCTGTAATGCTCGCGACATGCATATCCGCAGCTCTTGCCACCCTGCTTATGGGCTTATACGCCAATTATCCCATAGCGCAGGCTCCGGGCATGGGAGAGAACTTCTTTCTTGTATCAGTAATAATGGCAATATCAGCCTTAGGCATACCAAACCCCTGGCAGACAGCCCTGGGTATTGTCTTTATATCAGGCATACTCTTTCTTATAGTTTCGCTGTTTAACATTAGGTCAATACTAATAGACATAATAAGCCCGAGCCTAAAAAACGCTATAGCAGTCGGAATAGGTTTCTTTATAGCGTTTTTAGGATTACAGAACGCGAAGATACTGACAGCAAATCCCGGCACGCTTGTTCAACTTAATCAGAATATAGTAAACGCGGAGACAGCCATATTCCTATTTGGCCTGCTTTTAATATCGATACTCCTAATAAAAGGCGTAAAAGGCGCCATATTTATAGGAATAATTCTCTCTGCCATACTCTCGATTTTTTTGGGAAAAGTGGAATTTACAGGCATTTTATCAACGCCTCCTTCAATAGCGCCTACTCTTTTGAAGATGGATATTATAGGAGTCTTTAAATTAATACCGATTCACGAGGCGCTGTCTTTTATAATAATACTTCTTTTTATGGATATATTTGACACAACAGGTACAATAGTCGGAGTAGGAGAACAGGCAGGCCTTATAAAAGATAACAAGCTTCCAAAGGCAAACAAGGCGCTTATATCAGATGCTGTAGGAACTGTCGCGGGCGCGTGCCTTGGGACAAGCACAGTGACCAGTTATATTGAGAGCGCCTCAGGTGTTGAGGCAGGAGGAAGGACAGGCTTAACAAGCGTATTTGTAGCGCTGTTTTTCATACTCGCGATATTCTTCAGCCCTCTTGTAAAAATGATAGGAGTCTTCAAGCCCATAACAGCGCCCGCGCTTGTAATAGTAGGCGCTATGATGATGAAGAATGTCGTTAAGATAGACTGGAAGGACTATTCAGAGTCTATTCCGGCGTTTCTTACGATAGCGGGCATTCCTTTGACATGCTCGATATCAAACGGCCTTGCCTTTGGGTTTATCGCGTATCCGATATGCAAGGTAGTATCAGGAAAGGCAAAAGAGATAGGCTGGCTTATATATTTTTTAGGGGCCGCTTTCTTATTAAGGTATATCTTTCTGTAAAAATAAAAAAAAGAGAGAAGAATATGGTTAATGATAGAATACTGGTTGTAGAAGATGACAAGAACATATTAAAACTTATAAGGTATAATCTGGAAAAATCCGGTTTTGATTGCACTACGACTATTACAGCAGAGGAAGCCCTTTCGATACTTGGTGACGAATCAATATCGTTGGTGATACTGGATATAATGCTTCCCAAGATGGATGGATTAGAGGCATGCAGGCTGATAAAGAACAATAAACAGCTGGCGCATATACCGGTTATCATGCTTACAGCAAAAGGCGAGGAGATAGATAAGGTGGTCGGGTTTGAGCTGGGCGCAGATGATTACATGGTAAAACCGTTCAGTCCAAGGGAGCTTATTCTTAGAATTAAAGCGATACTAAAAAGGCACTCCCCCAGAGAGTCTTCCGCGTCAATATTAAGCATAAAAGGCATCAGGCTCGACCCTTTTAAGCACGAGGTGACTGTCGGCAAGAAAAAGATAGCACTGGCATATCTTGAGTTTAAATTACTTGAAACTCTCATGCAGAGAAAAGGCAGGGTCCAGACAAGGCAGAGGCTTTTGGATGATGTCTGGGGCATAAGCGCGGACGTGACTACAAGGACAGTTGATACACACATAAAACGCTTGAGGCAGAAACTGGGCAGTGCGGGCAGGCTGATACAGACCGTAAGGGCTGTTGGATATAAAATCAATGATGAAGAATAGTTACAGGGGTGAAGTCTGGTACAATTTAACTTTTAACTTAACGTGAAAAGCGTCTCTATGTTAGGTTAAATGTTCAAGACCTGACCCCTGTAAAGATGGAGAATAGAGCGTTATGCGCATAAGCATCTCTTATAAGATTCCTCTTTTATTTATTGCGGTTACAGCTGTTACCCTCCTGGGTCTTTTTTTGTACTTAAATAATAACATGACAGCCTATGTCGAAAAACGCATAAGGGAGAATCTCTTAAAAGACGTCAGGGTTTCCGCGTATCTTTTAGAGGGCATAGACAACAGGGTATATGATTCATACTCACTGGATAAGATAGCGGATGATATCGGCAAAAACTTAGGCCTGCGTGTTACTATAATAAGTTTAGACGGCACGGTATACGGCGATACGGATCTGGATGATAAAGCCCTTTTTGATATAGAAAACCATATAGGCAGGTCAGAGGTGAAACAGGCGCTTGAAAACAGATTTGGAACAAGCACGCGTTTGAGCAATACGCTTGAGAAGAAGATGCTCTATATGGCTTCTGTCTTTGGCAGGCAAAAGAAACAGGGTATCATAAGGCTTGCTGTGCCGCTTTCGGAAGTTAACCTTATTTCGAACAGGCTAAAGAAGATACTCACAGCCTCGCTTGTAATAGCCTTTTTCTTTTCCCTGCTTATAAGTATTTTAATCGCAAGGCTTATCGCGAATCCCGTAAAAAAGCTGTCGTGGACAGCGCAGAGCATAGCTCATGGTGATTTTTCAAAAAAATCCTCCATAGCAAGCCGTGACGAGATAGGAGAACTCGCATCATCTATCAACTTTATGTCAGACCAGATAAAGTCAAAGATAGATGAGGTGGTATCCAGCAGGTCATATTTAGAAGCAGTCTTACTCAGCATGTCCGAGGGTGTTATAGTAATTAACGCTAAAGGAAATATTGTGCTTGTAAACAAGGCGCTAAAAGAGCTTTTGTCTATAACAACAGAGGCAAAAGGAAAGAGCACAATGGAGATAGTGCGCAACATAGACGTGCAGAATATTATAGACAGCGTGCTTAAAAAACAAAAAGCTGTAAAATCGCGCGAGCTGCTGCTGTTTGAGCCTGAAGAGAAATCTCTGATAGTCCACGCTACCCCTATTATACGGGATAATAATACAGAAGGGGCGGTCCTGGTGTTTCACGACATAACGGAATTAAGGCGGCTTGAGGCTGTGCGTAAGGATTTTGTGGCAAATGTATCGCATGAATTACGCACCCCAATATCGAATATCAAAGGTTACGCGGAGACGCTTCTTGAAGGCGCTTTAAATGATAAAAAGAACGCAAAGGAGTTTTTAGAGATAATATACAAGGATTCCGACAGGCTGGCCGCTCTTATTAATGATATTTTAGACCTGTCAAAGATAGAATCAGGCAGGTCGGTGTTTCAGTTTAAAGAGGAAGATATAAAGGATATCATAAAGAACGCTCTCGGAAAATTCAGCAGGGCCATAGAGCGCAAGTCTATTAAAATCAGGACTGACATTCCAGACGATAAACTTAAAGTTACAGCTGACGCAAACAGCATATCCCAGGTTTTGCATAATCTTATAGATAACGCCGTAAAATACACGCCTGATAAAGGAGAGATTACGCTTTCTGTAAAAGACGAAAGCCCTTTTATAAAAGTAGAGGTCTCTGATACAGGCATTGGAATACCGCAGGAGCATATAACAAGGATATTCGAGCGTTTCTATAGAGTTGATAAAGCCCGTTCAAAAGAAGCAGGAGGCACGGGCTTAGGATTATCCATCGTAAAGCATATCATACAGAGCCATAACGGCGAGGTATCAGTAACAAGCCAGCCCGGTAAAGGCTCTGCTTTTAGTTTTACCCTTCCTAAAGCGTAATACCTATCTACCGCTCTGTTATTCTAAGTGGTAGCCAATAAATAGGGACAGAGGTCGTGTAATTTAATTAGCCGCGGTCCCTATTTTTATTTTCATACAATACACACGCCTCTAAATTTTTTTTCACAAAAAAATAGTATCTTTTAAGCGAAAGATAGGAGATACGATGAAAGCTTTTTTAGCAGTTGTTTTTTTAATTATACTCGGTGGGGGAGGCTTTGTCTATTATCTTGTCTGCAAGAACGCAGCGCAAAACTCGGTCCGGTTAATTAAAAACACAACTCGTAAATCTTCGTAAGAAGGAGGTGAGGAAAGCGATGAACGCGATTTCGAGTATAAAAAAGGACTTTATAGCAAGCCATATACGTTCGCAGGTGAATACGCTTAAAGCCGTGCTGGAGTCTATGGAGAATTCAAACTTTCTGGAAGACGACTACGCGAATGAATCATTAAAGCGTGTTGAAACAAACCTGCATCAGTTAAGAAAGAATTACAGGTTAAACTAAAAAAGGAGACAAACATGAGTTCTATGACAAAAAAATGCGTAATAATATTTATTGCCGCGATAGCGCTGCTAAGCCTTCTCCAGCACAGAGAGGCCCTGGCAGGCGAGGTAGATATCTTAGTCAACAAGCTTGTTGAGAAAGGCGTATTAACGGCCGGCGAAGCGCAGGAGATTATTACAGAGACAAAAGAGGAGGCAAGGCTCCAGCTGGCAAAGGGAGAATCTCCTTCAGTGCCTTCATGGGTACAGAAGATCAAGGTAAGCGGTGACCTGCGAAACCGGTACCAGTGGGAACAGAAGAAGAACGCGGCAGGAACAGAATATTCAAAAGGCAACAGGGACAGGGTAAGGTTCAGGCTCGGTGTTGACGCGGAGGTCAATGATAAGGTTACTGTAGGCGCCGGCCTTGCCACAGGAAGCGATGACCCAAGGTCCACAAACCAGACCCTGTATGACGCCTTCCAGACACCGGACATCAGGCTTGATTATGCTTACGGTGAATACAAACCATATGCATGGTCATCAGTTGTAATGGGTAAGTTCAAGCGCAAGGCTTACTTATGGGAACCTTCAGACCTTTTATAGGACGGAGATATCAGGCCTAACGGAGCGGCAATGCACCTGTCGGCTAACCCGTATTCAAGTATAGAACTCTTTGGAAACGCTTTTTACGCAGTAGAAGGCCCTACAGACAGCAGTATCAAACAGACCTATCCAATGATGTA